>JAYVHJ010000252.1:0-3849 GCA_043771315.1 Raineyaceae bacterium | reverse complement strand
CATTCCTTTTTTATTATCTAAACGAATAAGTTTGCCCGTAAGCGTGTTATTTTTGTCGTTTAGACTTTCTTCAAAAGCATAAATACAGTCCTTACTGTGTGTGGTAGCAAATACTTGAACATTGAGTTTTTGCGCCAAGCTAAAAATAATTTCCCAAAGTTTGCTTTGCACAGAATGGTGCAGACCATTTTCAAATTCATCAATAAGCAAATAGCCATTTTCCGCATTGACAAGTGCCAAAATAATAGTCAAAATCCTGTTAATACCATCTCCCATACTGCGCAAAGGCAAGGTATTAGGTACGTTGGAGAGTTTTATAATAGCGGTACGTTCATTTTGGTTGTCGCCAATAAAAGCAAGCCTTTCAATGGTTGGTTCAATGGTTTGCAGGGCTTCAATAACGTAATTTTCCTTTTCAGAAAAAATGATTTTATCCCACAAATAACTGTTAGTTGCTTTATCAATACTATCTGTGTGTACAAACTCTAATGCTCTGTCTGCAACAAAAGGTCTAAATCTAAATGAATTAGAGCTAAATTCAAATGATAATATATTTGACTTTGTTTCAAATTTTATTTCTAATCCTTTTAAATTATCATAAGGAAACATCTCAACTTGTGAAACAATGTTTTTTCTTTTAGGCAGCCCTTGTTCGCTACTTTGAGTTTCAAAATATTTCACAAGTCTCAGCGACAATAGTTTTCTTGAACCTTTATTATCTCCAATCAAAATAGCATGTTCTTCTTCAAAATTTTGTTCTCTATTTGTAAATAAAGAACAAAAGGCTTTAAGATTATAATCTACTATATTAGTTGTATTTGCAGATGTACGTCTATTTAATTCCCCTCTCCTCTCCAAAAGTTCATAAATCATTCTTATATCTCCTTTTGCCACATAAATAGCAATAGCTTCCAAAACGCTAGATTTCCCAGTATTATTTTTTCCTGTAAGCAGCGTAATTTGTCCTAAAGATTTGAGTGTAAGTTCTTTAAGATTTCTATAATTTTTAATATATAGTGAGTCAAGCATTTTGATGTTTATCTTTTTATTTTTCTGATTTGATTTATAATTTCACCTACAAATATACGTTAAACTTGCGTATATCAAAAATTATCTTTTTGGCAATAGTTTTCAAAATAACTTATTATATTTACGGAAAATAACCTATTTTTAAATGGCTGATAACCCTATTTCTGAAAATTCTATTGACAATCCTACTGGAAATCTTACAGAAAATTCTGCTGAAAATGTCACAGAGAAAAATAGCAAATGGCACAGTTTGGGACAAAAAGTTCACGAATTAGAACTACTCATTTCTAGTGCGGGGGTGTATTTATCTGCTAATTTGCCTAATTTTTTAGACGAAATTTGGGATAATTTCAACTATTATTTTTCGTCTAGCGTTGATGAAATCAGCTTTCTTTCAAAAATAATTTATATTATTTTGCGCAGTAGTGCTTTCACGTTGTGGTTAGGGTTTATTTGTCATTTTAGTTTGCGAGCTTTTTGGATAGCAATTATTGGTTTGGCTAACATTTTTCCACAAGGTGTGCGTTATGAAAAGCTTTCTAAGAAGTTTACAAGTTCCTACAAGGATTTTTTAGTTAGGAAAATACTTAGTTATGAACAACTTATCTCACTTATAGATAAAATGAGTAGTGGGGTTTTGGTAATTGTTTTTTTTCTAATTATTGTTTTTTTAGCAACTGTTGTTATGTATGGAGGCATTATGTTAATGCTATTTTTACTGATGTTACTTGTGCCTGACTATATTTTCAAGAATTATTCTTATTTATTTTTTATACTCTCTTTTGTGATTTGTTTTATTGTGCCTATCAAAAAAACTATTGTCATTTTGATAACAAAACGTGGAGACGAGCGTAAAAATGAACTAAAATATATTTCACAAACTGCTACTTTATTTGGTGATATGATTTATCATATCACATTGGTTTTAAAGACTAATTTGCCTAAAAGTGGCTTTTATTTCGTTATTTTTTGTATTGTAGCATTAAGTGCTGTATTTGGTGTTTTTTTGTTCAATAGCAAAGAAAAAAAAACAATTATTGCTACTAGTACCGTAAATCTTGATATGTACGAAAATACCCGCAATGGCAAAAAATTTGTTACTAAAATGTGTCTAAATAGTGATATAATTAAGGAAAAATATATTAAAATATTCATTGCAAATCCAAGAGAATTAAAACAACATACCACACATTTTGAAGCTTTTTCTGTTGAAAATATGGAAAGGGAAGAACGCAGGAAACAAAAGAAAATCTTTGAATTAGCACAATGGCGCAATTTTTTTAAGATTTATATCAATGAAGTTCCACAAGAATACGAGCTTAATTTTGAAACTCACTTACAAACAAATACAGGGGGTTTTGTCGTTTATTTGCCACTTTCAGAGCCTAAAATAGGTAAAAATATTTTGTCAATTAAAATACCTTCTTCTAATACAAAAATAGCAACAGAAATAAATTGGTCTGAAGCACCTTTTTGGTATTTTCCTTAATGAAAAAAAGTAACAAAAATATTTCTTCTCCGCAAAGATTTTACGGAGAGAAAATATTATATTTACAAAAAATAAACAGTACCTAAGTTATTAATATTAACCTAAATCTTGTAACTAAACTTTTTTCTATGACAACAGTAGCCAAAGCAGTCAAACTTATTATGGTAACGACTGACAACAACAACAAGTTTTATGATATGACGGACAACGGAAACGGCACTTTTACTGTTTCTTATGGGCGTGTAGGTGGGCGTGCAACCGTTGCAAGCTATCCAATTGGAGAATGGAACACCAAATACCGTGAAAAAACCAAAAAAGGTTATGCTGACCAAACGCATCTTTTTGTAGAAGAAGGTGACAAAGTGGATTTGGTGGACATCAACGACCCAGCTGTAAAAGATTTGATAGAGATGCTTATGACTTACGCCAAAAACTCTATCAGCAGCAACTACACCGTTAGTGCTGACCAAGTTACGAAAAAGCAAGTTACAGAGGCGCAGGCTATTCTTGATGCACTTGTCAAAAAAGTCAAAAAAGGTATGAAAGTGGAGGATTTTAATAAAGGACTTCTTGACCTTTACAAAGTCATTCCACGTAAAATGAAAAATGTCAATGACCATCTTTTCAAAGAGGCAAAGACAAAAGAAGACATTGAAACTATCCAAAATCACCTTGGTAGTGAGCAAGATACGTTAGATGTAATGAGCGGACAAGTACAAATCAACGAGCAAAAGAAAGAAGCTACAAAAGATAAAACTGTCAAAGTGGATATTTTGCAAACAATGGGCTTGGAAATGTCGCCTGTAACAGATGACAAAATTATCACAATGATAAAAGGCTTAATGCAAGATGAATCTAGCAAGTTTCATAGAGCATTTGCTGTTACCAACAAGAAAACGCAAAAGGCTTATGATGAGTGGTTTGGCAAGCAAAATAATAAAAAAGTGGAACTTTTTTGGCACGGTAGCCGCTCCGAAAACTGGATGTCAATTTTGGAAACAGGCTTAGTTTTGCGCCCTGCAAGTGCTATTATTTCTGGAAAAATGTTTGGTTATGGTTTGTATTTTGCTGACAAATTCCGTAAATCATTGAATTATACCTCTTTACGTGGCTCTTATTGGGCAAAAGGTTCTGACAATAAGGCATTTTTGGCACTTTTTGATGTTCACGTAGGCAATCAATTTCATATCAAAAAACATCAAAGTTGGTGCTATGAACTCTCCGCTCCCAACCTCAAAAAACAACAAGCTGATGCAGATTCTTTGTTTGCAGAAGGTGGCGCAGACCTCGTAAATAACGAATATATTGTGTATGAGCAATCTCAATGTACC
>JAYVHJ010000251.1:0-4927 GCA_043771315.1 Raineyaceae bacterium | reverse complement strand
GCAAAATACCATTTATCCATTTGAGGGTTTTTTGCCTAATAAAATAGTGGCTATTACGCCCAATAAATTTATTATAGGAACAAAAAAAGGTGAACTAATTGCTTGTAATGGCACTTTTGATAAAAAAACTGTTGTCAAAGAAAAAACTGACCATTCAGAAATATACTACCTCAAGTATGATACAATAAGCAATGATTTGTTTTATACTGCCAAACATTTTACGCATTTGCCCAACCTAAATTACGCTGATAGTCGCACTTATACGCTTGCACTCAAAGACATTACGCATATTGATGCCAATTATTATGCTTTTACAGCGAGTGGATATTGTGGTTTAGTGGCTTTTGATAGTAAAAAAATAGCTCAAAATAGCGTTTGGGATAGTTTTTATTTCAAAGGAAAAATGCCAGATAAAAATACTGCACCTATTATTCAAGATGTAAGAGGCAAATCTGTGGCTTATCACAAGCCAAATAAAACCATTTATTTAGCCACTAATATTGGATTATATTTGCAGACGCCAAAAGAAATAAGAGAGCTAAAAATGGAAAATAAACCGTTTTATGCAGCCAAAGTGGTGATTTATGAAGATAATATTTTTACGCTCAACACAAAAGGAAATTTGTATGCTATTTTGAATGAAAGAGATTTTATTTCTTTGAATAATGTTTTTGAAATCAAAGAATTTGATATTCTTAATATGAAACAGTTTGGAAAATATTTATTTTTGTTCACTCGGCAATGGCTCTACGTGCTGGATATGCACAAAAACGCTCAAAAATTGCAAAAAATAAATATCAATATAAATCCGTATGAAATAAATGATTTTTTGATACAAGATAATTTTGTATTTCTATTGACAGACAATGGCATCATCAAAACTGCACTTAACAATACTTCTCATCAAAATAATAAAATTATTTTTCAGATAAATGAATTTCTTATCAATGATAAAAAACAAAGATTTTTTACCAAAAGAAACCTAAAATACTACGAAAATGATCTTAAAATACAGTTTTCTATTTTAGATTTTGGTTCTTGCTATCAAAACAAAGTTTTTTACCGCATTAACCAAGATAATTGGAAAATAATTGCGCCTGAAACTCGTACACTTGCCTTTGCACAACTTGCCGTAGGATATTATGAAATAGAATTTAAAGTAAATGATGAGATTTCTGATATAAAAATAATAATTGATATTATTGCGCCATTTTGGCAAACTAAGTGGTTTTTTGGCTTATGTTTTTTGCTGATTGTTGCGTTGCTAACAATAATTGGATTTTTGTATTACCGTTTTCAATTAGGGAAAATAAAGGCTAAAAATGTGCTTTTGCAGGAGAAAAACACACTTTTAAAGGAGAAAATTGATTTGGAAAACAACCTTAACAAATCAATTTTGACTTCTATTAAGGCACAAATGAACCCGCATTTCTTTTTCAATGCTTTAAACACAATACAAGCCTATATTTTTACTAACGACAAGGCAAAAGCAAATAGTTATTTGGCAAAATTTTCTAAACTTACACGCATTATTTTGGAGCAATCTGAAAAAGAAACCATTTCTCTTAATGAAGAAATACAAGGACTTACGCTTTATTTGGACTTAGAAAAAATGCGTTTTGAAAATGTTTTTGAGTATAAAATTACCTTTTCAGAACAGTTTGACAACCAAAAAATTAGTAAGGAAATAATTGAAATTCCGCCTATGATTATTCAGCCATACATAGAAAATGCTATAAAACACGGTTTGCTTCACCAAGAAAATAACAGGAAATTAGAAGTGTTTTTTGATATTGAACAAAATGAAAAGACAGAAAATGATACAGAAAATGACACAGAGAGCTATTTAAAAGTGATTATTGATGATAATGGTATTGGTAGAAAACGCTCTTTGGAACTCAATAAAATCAAAAATGAAAAATATCAATCTTTTTCTACAAAAGCCAATCAAAAACGCTTGGAAATTTTGAATAACAAAAATAACAAAAAAATTGCCGTTCAAATAATAGATAAAATCAATAATAATAATGTTGCAACTGGTACGAAAGTTATTATTATTATTCCAATTAAAATTTAAAAAATGTATTAAAAACCCTGAAAGGGTTTAACAATCATAACCCCACGTGGAACGTGGGGAACAACAATATAACCCTAAAAAAATGTATAAAGCACTTATTATTGATGATGAGGAAATGGCTAGAATCTTGTTACAAAGTATGATTTTGGAGTATTGTGAGGATATTGAAATTGTAGATTTATGTAAAGATTTGCCTACAGGCGTGAAAGCTATCAGAAAATTAAAGCCTGATATTGTGTTTTTGGACATTGAAATGCCAGGACATTGCGGCTTAGAATTGCTGGATTTTTTTGACGCTGACGAGATGGATTTTTCTATTATTTTTGTTACTGCTTATAATCAATATGCTATTCAGGCGTTCAAATTGTCTGCTATTGATTATCTTCTAAAACCCATTGAAGTAGAAGATTTGCAAACTGCAGTAAATTTATTTAAGAAAAACAAACAAAAAGACAAGCAAAAAGACGAACAAAAAATAAATGAAAAATATAGCGTATTTAAAGACAATTTGAAAGATACATCTTCCAAAAAAATGGTACTCAATACACTTAGTAGCATTCATTTTGTAGATATTGCTGATATTCTGTTTTTTCAAGGTGATGGTGCATATACAAAAGTTTTTATCAAAGATATGCCTACACTTACTATTAGCAGAGGTTTGAAGAGTTTTGAGAGTATTTTGGAAGATAATACTTCATTTTTCAGATGCCATAAGTCTTACCTTGTCAATTTGAAATATGCCACAGATTACATAAAAACTAATAATGGCTATTTGATAGTGGATAAAACTCACAAAATAGCGGTTTCATCAGAGAAAATTGTAGTTTTATTGCAAAAAATGCAAGAATGAAATTTAATTACGAATTATGTAAAGACAAAAAAGCAAACTCCTAGAAGTTTGCTTTTTTTGTTAAAATCTGTCTTTAAACAGGTAATACATCTAATATTTTGAGTATTTTTTCTTTTTCTTCTTGTGGAATATTGGCGTTGTTGATGTCGTTTTTGTAGGTATGTTTGAGTTGTGCAAGGTTATGATTTAGTTGCATCTGTAGTATTTCTGTCGCATCAAAGCTCAAAAAGTCGCTTAATTTGTAGGCTATTTCCGCAGAAATAATGATTTTATCATTCAAAATATCTTCTATTTGAATGAGAGAAATATTTGTTTTTTTTGCCAAATCAGCTACAGAAATTGAAAGTTTTTCCAAATCTGTCTTGATAAACATTCCAGCAGAAAACACACTTAAAATAGCTTTTATATTGATTTTTGAGGTACTAAAAATAGGAGTGTTCATTTTGGTAGAGGTTTTGATGATGATTGAACAAATCTATCAAAAAAAAATACAAAAACAACAAAAATTAAGTTATTTTTGCAAAAATATCACTTCAATCATAATTTTTAATTCGTAATTAATATAAAAAAATGGCACTTCAAATTGGCGACAATGCCCCACTTTTTGAGAGTAAAGACCAAAATGGCGCAGCCATCAACCTAGCAGATTTTTTGCACAAAGGCAATAAAATAGTGCTTTATTTTTACCCAAAAGATGATACTTCTGGTTGTACGGCACAAGCTTGTAATCTTAAAGAAAACTACTTTGATTTACAAAGTGCAGGTTATCAAATTATTGGCGTTAGTGTTGATGATGAGAAGAAGCATACAAAATTTATCAATAAATATGAGTTACCTTTTCCTTTGGTGGCTGATACTGATAAAACCGTTGTAGAAGCCTATCACGTTTGGAAAGAGAAAAGTATGTATGGCAAAAAATATATGGGAACGCTACGCCATACTTTTATTATTGATGAAAATGGCATTATTGAGGAGATTATTGATAAAGTAAAAACAGGAGAACATTCAGCGCAAATTCTTAAAAACTAAGGTACAAGTGAATTTATTTAATAAAAACTATCCTTATCATTTGCCTTTACTGATTGCTGGGGCAGTTTTATTGTTGTTTCCTGCGCTTGGGGCAGTACATTTATTTGATTGGGACGAGATAAATTTTGCAGAATCTGCCCGTGAAATGCTCACAAGTGGAGATTATAGGCACGTACAAATCAATTATGAACCATTTATAGAAAAACCGCCTTTGTTTTTTTGGTTGCAGGTGATTTGTATGAAAATTTTTGGTGTTAATGAATTTGCAGCACGTCTTCCAAATGCCATTTGTGGTGTAATTACGCTAGTTTTATTCTACAAAATTGGTAAGAAACTGTATGATGGATTGTTTGGCTTTCTGTGGGCATTTGCTTATATAGGCTCTTTTTTGCCAAATCTTTACTTCAAATCAGCCATTATTGACCCTGTTTTTAATCTGTTTATCTTCTTAGGATTATATTTTTTGATGCAATGTATTTGGAGCGCAGACGACAAAAAACTTGCTCAAAGTATCAAAAATGCAATTTTTGCAGGACTTTTCACAGGGCTTGCAGTACTTACGAAAGGTCCAGTTGGGTTTTTGTTGTTTTTTTTGAGTTTTATTGTTTTTTGGATAAGTAAACAAGAATTTAGTAAAATTTTTAATAAAACATTAAAGTTTTCATTTGTACGTGTAGGCAATTGGCAAAGTGTGCTTATTTATGCGTTGGTAGTGTTTTTGGTGTCGTGTTCGTGGTTTGCGCTAGATGTTATGGAGCGTGGAATGTCTTATTTTGTGGAGTTTGTAAACTATCAAATTAGATTATTTACCACACCAGATGCAGGACACGAGCAGCCATTTTTTTATCATTTTGTGGTCGTTTTGGTAGGTTGTTTTCCTATGTCTGCCTTTGGTTTGAGGGCTTTTTACTATAAAAATCTACCAAAAAATGACACAATATCTACTGAAACCACCCCCAGCCCCTCCTTAG
>JAYVHJ010000250.1:0-3412 GCA_043771315.1 Raineyaceae bacterium | reverse complement strand
TTAGTTTGCTCATTTGCTTGTTTTTGCTGATTTGTATTTAATCTGTATTCAATCTTACAATCTTTTAATCCTAGTTTTAGTTTATTCTCTAGTTTTAGTCCTAGTTCCCAAATATTATATTTTAGATGTTGATTATTTGCTGATATTTTACTATCAATTAGCTGATTTACCTGCTCAATAGTATTTAAATCTTTAACCTTCAGTTCCCTAATTTGTGCGTTTACTTGTATTTCATTTGCAAATATTAGCTCCTTTGTTTTCTGTATCTCAACAGCAACTGCTGGAGTATAATTATTGAAAATAGGACGAGTATAAACCTTAGTATAAAACACAATACTAAAAATACTATAAATAACGCTTAATTGTGTGTGTGTAGCAGTTCCAAAACTATTTTCTATTATTTGATACTTTACTGTTTTTAAGAACATTTTCATACGCTTTTTTAAGTTTTAGTTCTAATGTTTTTGTATTATCTTGAAAATCTTGTAATTCCTGTAAATCCTGCTTCAAAAGTTGTAGTTCTTTTTGGTATTCACAAGAATTAACACAAACACCGCTAAACAAACATTGATATTCAAAACATTGCTTACTAGCAGTTGCTAGCCTGCCAGACACTACGCTGAATAATCTTTTTGGCGGTCATTTTATTTTTAGTAATTGAAATGTAATTTTATTGGTTATCCTTGGTGACTAGCAGTTGCTAGGTTTAGAGTTTTTTGTATTATCTTAAAAAATCTTAAAATTCCTGTAAATCCTGCTTCAAAATCCTAGTCAAAGAGTGAGAGTTGAGAATTAGAAATATTACGTTCAGTATGATTAAAAACGTGAACAACTTCTTTTTTATCATTCTCATACAAGAAAATACAAAGTTCATCATTGTAATACAAAATATCCCCTGAAGTTTCATACAGAGAAATAAGCGCATTAACATCTTCCAATAACAGTTTACGCCTAAGGGATAATGCTTTAGCATCATCGGAAAGCCTACGCAGGAGAATATCAAAATCCGCTATATATTTGGTGATACTTTCGTATTGTTTGTCTTCACTAGAAGTTGCTAGGTCTTGTTTTTGTTGTTCGTTGTCAGTGTGTAGTGCCTGCATTTGGTTTGTTTTGTGGTTTGGTTTGGTAAATTGTTGTTTATTTAATCAAAAAAAATCTTAGAAATCATAAAAAATCATAGTTCAGAATTCTAGTCCAATTTTTGTCTTCGGATTTGTGCCAGTCCTAGTTCATATTCTAGTTTCTTTTGTCTAGTTGATAGCTTTTCCAACTCAATTTTTATCATTTCTCTATCTTCTGGACAAGTTTCGTAGCCAAACATTAACTTTTGTACTTCTGATTTTAATTTGCTGATTTTGTTTTGCCAATCTTGCACCTCAAAATCTAATTTCTGTATCAATTCCTTATTAGCACTAGAACCAGCAACAACGCCCATTTTATCGTTTTTTTGCTCATTTTGTTGCTTTTTAAGTTGGTTTTGGTATTGGTAAGGGTTATCAATACGCCAACACTTCACAGCCTTACACCAGTTGATTTTATATTGTAGTGGACCCCCATTAATACCATCACTCCACTTAACAGCCTGATTATACCAATACTGCACTTCATCAAGCCCCATAGCAGGGACTAATTTTTGCATTGGCAGTATAAAATCCTCAAATGTAGGATAAGCCAAAACCATAAGAACACCACGTTTAGAAATCTTTTTTACTTTCTCTTTTACTAAAATTGTGGTAATTGGTTTTTCTGTTTTCTCTTCTGCTTTCTTACTCAATATATAGGCAGGATTTGACTGATGAAAGACTGCATCAAAATTTGATATAGTTTCATTAAGAATATTAGCACTATTTGTATTGACTGTATCAAAATTTGATGCAGTTACAGGAATAACTACATCAAAATTTGATGCAGTTGCAGGAATAACTACGTCAAAATTTGATGCAGTTGCAGGACTAACTACATCAAAATTTGATGCAGTTACAGGACTAACTACGTCAAAATTTGATGCAGTTGCAGAAAAAATAGTAAACTTACTACATACTTGTTGAGGAGTACCAGCATCATAACCCACAAGCCCAGCCAACACTAATTTATCTCTATACTTTTTTATTGAATTTACGGAGGTATAGAGATTTTTTGAGAGTTCGGCTAGTGGTATGTCTAAAACTTGTTTTGGTGCTGATTTTAGGACTAAATACACGTACAAATCCACGCAACCAGCACACAAAGCCCACCGCATAGAATAAAGATGTTGGAGGTAATTATTCATTTTCTACAGTAATTAGCGTTTGAGCGTTTTGAGAAGAAGTTTTTACAAGTTGTTTGAGAGCCTGCAATATTTTTGTATTTCTACGACGACCATTTTTTACGTCTCTTACGTGAACGGCATTAAATCCGTAAGAGTGTGAGAGAATTGCAGCGTAATTGTGTGGTAGTTTACTTTCCAATTCTGATAATTCTTTGTCAAAATTAGCGTTTACTTGTGTTTTAAGAATTTTAAACTCATCTATTGACATTGTAGAAAGGTCAATAAGTGATAAATCAAGAACTTCTACGTTATTTTGTGTATTTTGTGTATTTTTCATTGTTTTTTGTTTGTTATTATGATTATGATTATAATTCTTATATTTGTGTATTGTATTACGCACAAATATAATGAAATGTTTGTTAATTACAAACTATTATGTAAAATAAAACAAAAATATTATCAAAATACACAAAATATTATAATTATGGAGCAGGAAGCTATAAGCGTAAGGTTTACAAGGCTAAGAAAAGCCTTAGAACTAAATCAGAGGGATTTCGCACAGAAAATTGGCACAATACAGGCAACTGTTAGTTACATAGAAACAGGCGGAAAGCCTAGTTATGATGTAATGGAGGGCGTTTTTACAGGTATTGAAAATATCAATTTTGCGTGGCTAGTAAGTGGTAAGGGCGAGATGTTCACAACTGACAAGGGCAGGGGGGATATTGAGGAATTGGAGGGTAAAATTAAGATTTTTGAAGAGGAAACAAGGGATATGAAAGAGGAGAGGCGCAGAATGCTAATTACTATTGAAAACTTATCAAAGCGTTAGGCGACCGAGTAAAAGCGTAGTAGTTTAGGTATGAATTTATTTATAATTGTAGTAGCGTTTTTGTTATATGATTATATATTTTTTTATATTATTAGGTTACTAATTCGGTTGCCCAGTTCTTGTATAAGCTCAAGAACACGCACTAAAACAATGTGTAGCTAATTTTAAGGTTAAAGGTTTGGGTTCCGTCCATTCCGCAATTTTTAAAAAAATACGTTATTTTAGTGCATTAAAGGGCTTTATCGCAAGATAAAGCCCTTTTTTTGTTATGCCAATAGGTATCTTTTTAGGTGTCCTAGTGGTTTATGTTCGGTGTCCTAGTATTTTGG
>JAYVHJ010000249.1:0-2126 GCA_043771315.1 Raineyaceae bacterium | reverse complement strand
CAGTCAGCTCTTTTTGTGTCAAACTTTCATTCATAAATAAAAATAATCTTTGATTTAAGCGTTTTTTTTACCAAATTTACATAAAAATATCAAAATTAGCAATAAAGTAGCTACAAAAACACTATAAAATGTTAAAAATACAACCGTTTATTACACCAATTCTTATTATCACAACAATTATTTTGGGTGGATTGTTGCTACGTAATAGTTTATTTTCATTAGGAGATAAGCCAGAAACTATTATTACTCACGACATTGTGGTCAAAGAAATGCAACAATTAGGCAAATTGGAGCTTGTACGTTACAAACTCAAAGACGTAATGGAATACAAAGAAGTAAAACGCTTTATGCCAGATGCAAAGGCACTTTTAATTATTTCTGGTGAAGTAGTAGGTTGTATTGATTTACAAAAAATAAAACTAAATGACATCATAAGAAAAAAAATGGATAGCATTTTATATGTGCGTTTGCCTGCGCCAGAACTTTGCTATGTAAAAATAAATCATTCAGAATCAAGAGTTTATAATACTGAAAACACGTTTTTCAGTGGGGGGGAAATAGTAGAAAAAGCCTATAAAGAAACTGAAAAACAAATAGAAAAAGCTGCTTTGAGTTCTAATATTTTGGAGCAAACCAAACAAAATGCGACCATTATCCTAAAACCTTTTTTAGAAAAAATAGCAGGAAAAAAAGTTGTTTTTATATGATGGTACTTTTTTACCACTACCAAATAAAAAAGTATATTTTGTTTGGATAAATGATATAATTATAGTTTCTTTGTGAGGTACTTTACATACTTTTTTAGTATTTATTTCGTTTTGAAGTAAATCACAATATTTTAATCCAATTTTACAACTATTTATAATGATGAATTACAAACAAACAACTTTCAGAAAACCTTTTGGAAATGTCTTGCTGATGTCCGTAATGGCGGTTTTAGCTACATTTATGACTTCTTGCGGTGGTGGCACTTCTTCTGCCCCTCAACACGTGAAGATTATTCCCAAGAATGCGGCTATTGTCGTTGCTTTTGATGTAAAGCAAATGGTGAGCAAATCAGTAAGTTTTGAAGACTTATTTAGTCAAAAAAGCCTACAAGCAATGGGTGCAAATGAGAAAGAAGCCAAAGAAGGCGCAGACAACGCCAAAAAATTTATGACTTCTGGCGTAGATTACCTAAATGTTGGGTACATGTTTTCAGAAGGAAAAAGTGAAGATGATTATGCACTTGCCATTCCACTTGATGATGCCGCAAAATTTGAAAAGTTTTTGAAAGCAGAAAAAGCAGAAGTTAAATCTGAAGGAAAAATAAAGTATGCTAATTATAAAAAGGAAGATAGTGGCGTTTTTGTTGCTTGGAAAGATAAAAATGCTATTATCTATATCCCTAGTAAAGGTAAAGATGATGAAGCAAGTTTCAAAAAGCGTGCTGCAGAACTTTTAGAACTAAAAGACGACCAAACTTTACTAGCTACAAACAAAGGCTTTGCAAAGGCTTTGGGTAACAAATCAGATATCCAAGTATGGATGGATATTGAGCAAGTTTCTAAAATGAGTGGTCAGGAAGCACAAATGCAGGGTGTTTCTTTGAAAGATAACTTTTTGTCACTTTCTGTGAAGTTTGAAAAAGGAGAAGTTCTTATTGATAGTGATTATGCTGCTAGCGGTGAGATTGCTAAAATCTACGAAAAAGTTGTTAAAAAAGGTGGTATTGATAGCAAACTTACTAAAAATGTTCCTATCAAAAAGCCACTTGTACTTGCTAGTATAGCCCTTAATTTGAAAGGTATCAAAGAAATTATGCAAGAAAAAGGCTTACTTGCTATGGCAGAAAAAAATCTAAAAAGTGCTGGTACATCTGATGATGAAATTATCAGTGTATTCTCTGGAGATTTGCTTATTTTAGCAGAAAACGCAAGTATGACTAAACCAATGGCAATGATAAACATTGGTCTTAATGACGAAAAGGCGTTTGACAAAATGATTATGAAAGTAAGCAAAGGCGCACTTACAAAATCTGGTGATACTTATTCTCTGGAAGATGTTCCTGCCAAACTTATAATAAAAGATGGGGTTGCTTATGTAGCCACAATGTCGTATTTGGAAGGTATCAAAAAAGGCAAAAG
>JAYVHJ010000248.1:0-19779 GCA_043771315.1 Raineyaceae bacterium | reverse complement strand
AAACTTTTTTTTCAAAAAAGTTTTAAAGCTGAACTGTTTTCAAAACTTTAATTTCTTTTACTCTTTGTTTCGGAGTGCAAAGGTACGAATACTTTTTTAATCTCCAAATAAAATTTAAACTATTTTTCAAAAAACTTTTAAAGCTGAACTGTTTTCAAAACTTTATTTTACTTACCTCTTTATTTCGGAGTGCAAAGGTACGAATACTTTTTTAACTTCCAAATAAAAATCAAACTTTTTTCAAAAAACTTTTCAAAATCTTTAAAGCTGAACTATTTTCAAAGCTTTAATTTTCTTTACTCCTTATTTCGGAGTGCAAAAGTACGAATACTTTTTTAAACTCCAAATTTATTTGCAAATATTTGTGAAATAAATTCAATAAAATAATCTAAATACTTGATAATCAAATAGAAAAATAATTATTCTAATACATTTTACCACTAAGAACATAAGAAATACACACAAGAAAAGCACTAAGAAATACAAAAAATTTACTGAAATTCTTAAAAAAATACGTTTTACAACTAAGAACACAAGAAATACACACAAGTAGATACTAAGAAATACGAAAAAATCTACTGAAATTCTTAAAAAAATACATTTTACCACTAATGGAAGAAGTACGAAATAAGAAGTACGAATATAAAACTTAGTTTATGTTATTCAAATTTTTGATAACAATGGCAAAAGTACCATTGTTTATGTATCAACGTAGAACAACACGAAAGTAAATAAAAGCATAATAATTGATTTGATACAAATACATTGCGCTACGTGGATACACACTGCAGTGGCGCATCTGCAAATACATTATTTATGACCTAAACAGTTACTATTTTCTTCCAAAATAGTATTTTAAATTACATCACTATTTTTATAAAAACACAATATGATCTACCATTTTCTCGCCACAATCTTGCTCAAAATTGGCTAAAATCTTAGTTTTTGACATAGAAAGCTCATTTTTGAGTACGGCAGAGGTGAGTTTTACAAATAATGTGCCATTTTTTATATATAATTCTGATGTTCTATTGGCAACAGCTACGCCCATAATACGTTCCCAAGATGCTGTAATATTGGTTTCATTGAATTTTCCACGTATTTTGTAGGCATCTAGAAGGGCATTGATAGCTTCTTTTATTGTGCTTGTACTAGATTTTCTGGAAGTTTCATTAAGCATTTTCATTGATAAAGATATTTATTGATGGGTGTTTTTATTTTTCTTAAAGTACAAAAATAATGCCATTAAAGTCATTAAAACCATTATTATTGAGCTTATAAGTGCTAAAGTTTCTCCTGTTTTATAGCCTTTTGATACAAACTTAAACTCTATTTTGTGGTTTCCTGCAGGTACAATGCAGGCACGCAATACATAGTTTGCTCGCATGTAAGGTACTTCTTTTCCATCAATAAAACAAATCCATTCTGATGCACTTTCTCTATAATAAATTTCTGAAAAAATTGCTAATTGTGGCGTTTTGGCTGATGTTTCATAAGTCATTAGGTCAGGTTTTGGGTCTTTGAGTTTGATAGTTGCCATAGAATCAAATTGAATAGTATTTGCTGGAAGACTAATCAAGTCTTTTTCAAATTTCTTATCAATGAAAGCTATTTTGAGTGCATCAAAGCCTTTTAAAGCCCTAAACTCCTCATCTGCATTTGCGACAATTTTGTAAGCGGGTATAAACCATGCATTGCCCAACGCTTGCGGATTGGTGATAGCTACAAGTTGTTTTTTGTCATTTTCTTGTATAACATATTTCGTGTTTAGCATATTTAAAACACCCATATTATTATTGTTGATATGCCCTTCTATAAGTTCTTGGTAGCGTTTTAGCTTTGCTGCGTGATAACCACCAATAGATAAATGATAGAAAGAAGTTTCTGCATCTTGAAATGGGCTAGTAGCCATATTTAGTACCCTAAAATTAGTTTTATCTTTCAGAATCTGCTCGTCTGCGCTGGTAAGAGCCATTTCTGCTACTTCTTCTTTGGGTACAAAACTTGCGTTATTTACGTAGCGTTTGTCCACTATCCACAAATCAATTAACATAAAAAAGGCTAGAGAACTCACTAAAACAGTAAAATTAACGTATTTTTTGAGATACACCCAAACCAAACCAGCCGCCACTGACACAAAGAAAACTGTCCTAAAAGCATCTGTACGCAATAAACTTAGTCTATCCTCACGAATAGCACGCATTATTTCACTAGCAAAACTCATATCACCTACCATTTTTTGGAGTTGTTGTTGAAAACCTGCATCATTTTTTGAAGTAAAATCAAAAAACATACCCCCTAAAACTGCAAAAATCAATGCTACTCCGCCTGTACCAACAAAAGCATACAATAGTTTTTTAGTAATTTGTTCTATTTCTACTGATTTTTCTGACAAATCTGCTGAAATAATTCCTTTATTATTTATGTTAGCCAATTCTTCTAAACCTAAAACAGCCAAAACAACAAGGAAAATACTTGCTACAGAGAGCGTCATTGTTACTGCTCTAAACTTATTGAAAAGTGGCAAATAGTCAAAAAACAAATCATTGAGGAAAAAATTGTGTCCCCACGCAATCCCCAAAAATATCCCAAAACTACCCAAAGCCCACCATTTGAGCTTATTTTTGGAAATCATAAAACCAAAAACTGCTAAAAACACCAAAATTGCACCCATATATGCAGGTCCACCAGTGCCAGGTTGTTCGCCCCAATATGCAGGAACGCCACCATCTACAAAACCCTGCGCCTGTTCGTCAGTAACACCCTTTGAAGTAAGCGTTTTGAAAGTATTAGAATTTTTTGGAAGTGCGCCACCAGATGCACCACCCATAAAATTAGGGATAAAAAGGTTGAATGTTTCCAAAATTCCGTAGCTCCAATTAAAGGCATAAGTTTTGTCTAAGCCATCTCTAGCTATGATTTCTTTGCCTTTTTTGGTTTCAGGATTTAGAACGTATTGTGCCTCATCTGACAGGTCAGATTTGCCCCTAATGGTTTCTCGTGAGTATCCGTAAGTTGTCCAGTAGCGTGAAGCGTGTGTGCCAAGACTAAGTAAACCAGCACCAACAACAATAGCTGCAGCTACAAAAAACTGTTTTAATTGTTTGGTTTTCAAGGCTTCTACAAAAAATATTACGCCAAAAAGAAAAAAAGAAAAAAGCAAGTAATAAGTAATTTGCACAAAATTACTGTATTGATGGATACCTGCAAAAAGTGCTGTAAGTATGCCACCAAGTAAATATTTGCCTCTAAAAGTCATTATAACAGCAGCCAAAAATGGAGGTGCAGTAGCCACTGCAATCACTTTGGAAATATGCCCAGCACCAATATTGATAATATTATAAGCACCAAAAGAATAGGCTATTGCGCCCAAAAATGCTATCAAAGGAGAGACACCCAACATACAAAGTGCCACATAACAGCCTACTAAATAGAAAAATATAAAATTTGCAGGCTCAGGTAATATTTTGAGTGGCAAACGTCCTAAATGTGTGGTTAAACTGTTTGGGTAGTCCATTGCAATCATATACGCAGGCATTCCCGAAAAAGCAGATGGCGACCACAGGGGAAGTTCTCCTGTTGTTTTGCGGTATTCTTGATCATATTTTGCCATTGCTTTTGATTGAGTTACGTCATGTTGTTTGAGGTTTTTTCCACTCAAAACTGGCGACATATACGCTAGCGCAATGATTAAGCTAAGCACAACCACAATAATATGTGGGAGAATATTTTTTAAGAAATTTGGAGTCATAATAAAGATATATTTGAGTGCAAAGTAAGTAAAAATTTAGGTAAATTGCGCAAATTTTTTCACCACATAGGCACAATAGAATACAAAATACATTATCTATCATACATCAAAAAATGCTTCCAGAACTATTTAAAACACGTATTAAGGCTGATTTTGACGAAAAAGAGGCTACGGCTTTATTAGAAAGTTTGGAACAACCCGCCACTATTTCTATACGTTTAAATCCTAAAAAAACAACTATTTTTCCTGCTCAATACACAGAAAACCCAGTTTTTTGGTGCAAAGAAGGTTTTTATTTAGCGCAAAGACCTAGTTTTACGTTAGATGCTAGTTTTTGGGCAGGCGCATATTATGTGCAAGAAGCCTCTTCTATGTTTTTAGGTGAGGTTTTGGAGCAGATTTTGCCTAATAATTTGGATAGAAATCCAGTTTGTGTGCTTGATTTGTGCGCTGCACCAGGTGGTAAAAGTACGCATATTAGCACTGTTATTGGGGGAAAAAGTTTTTTGGTGAGCAATGAAGTCATTAAGGCACGTTTGGGGATTTTGGAGGAAAATATGACTCGTTGGGGAAACACTAATTATGCCCTTACAAGCAATGACGCTGAAACTTTTGGGCGTTTGGAAGGCTTTTTTGATATTGTGGTGGTTGATGCGCCTTGCTCTGGTGAAGGAATGTTTAGGAAAGAAGAAAACGCTTTGCGTGAGTGGTCAGAGGCAAATGTGCAGATTTGTAGCTCACGTCAAAAACGTATTTTAGCAGATATTGCGCCTAGCATTAAACAAGGTGGTTATTTAGTTTATAGCACTTGTACTTTTAATAGACAAGAAAATGAAGAAAATTTGCATTTTTTGGTTAATGAAATGGGGTTTTCTTGCGTGGAACTTGATTTGAGTAATTTTAATATCCAAGAAACACGTGAAAAAAATTTAAAAGGAGAAATCATTGGCTATCATTTTTATCCTCATAAAACGCAGGGAGAAGGTTTTTTTGTGGCGGTTTTGCAGAGAAATATCTTTACAGAAGGTATAAAATTTAGAAGACAAAAAAGCCGTTATGAAGAACTCAATAAAAAAGATTTGGCATTTGTGCGTAATTGGCTGAACAATGCAGATAGTTTTAGCTTATTTTCTGTCAATAAATCACTTGTTTTTGCCCTTCCAAAAATACACGAAGAAAAGTTTAAAAACCTTGATGGTTACCTTTTTATGAAAAATTTTGGTACACTTATTGGCGAAATAAAAGGCAAAGATTTTATTCCCTCCCACGAGCTTGCTATGTGTGATTTGCTTGCACCTGAAAATGTAAATATGCCTTTATATACACGTATGGCACTTTCTCACGAGCAAGCACTAGATTTTTTACGGAAACAACCTTTTGAATTAGACAAATCACAAGAAACTAATCCTTTTGGGTGGACTCTTGCCACTTACCAAAATCTGCCTTTGGGTTGGTTTAAACGTATTTCTGGACGTATAAATAACTATTATCCCAATAATATCAGAATAAAAAACCTTTAAAATTCAAATTCAATTACGAATTATCAATTACGAATGACGACAAATATAAATCAAATGATACAGTTTTTTAAGACAATTATTGGATTTAATATTGCCTTGAATGTAATTTATATGCTTATTTTTGCAGTATCAGCTATTGTATTGGAAAATATAAATATGGTATTATTTGCTTCTTTATTTGCATTGATACAATTTTGTGGTAATTTATGGCTTGGATTTTATGCTTTTTTTAGGAGAATTGGATAATCAAAAAGGTAAAAAACATATATTATCTGCTTTTATTGTGGTTTTAATGACTGTATTATTCTTTTGGTTATCATCAGAAACCTTTATAGGTGGTGTAAGGGAACAATAATCACTCTATTTTTATTTTTTAGAGAATACTTAAGAAATATTTTTGTATTTTGCGTTAAATTCTCAAAAACAACTCAAAATAAATACCATTTTCAAAACTATTATGCTCAATTATTCTATTTCTTTTCAGTCTTCTACAGCTCATTTGATAGATTTTATCTTTCATATTGACAATATTACGACTGATATTATTGAAATCCAGTTGCCTGCGTGGCGACCTGGACGGTACGAATTACAAAATTTTGCTAAAAATATCCAAAAATTCAATGTCAAAAGCAAAAATGGGAAACATCTTGCTTTCAAAAAAATCACCAAAGATAGATGGGAAATTGATACAAAAGGACTTAGTGAAATAAAAGTAGAATACAACTATTATGCGGTTCAAATGGATGCTGGTGGTACTTATCTTGATGACCAGCAACTTTATATCAATTTTTGTACGTGTTTGCCTTATGTGGAAGGACGCATCAATGAGCCTTGCAAAGTGCAACTTTTAGACCTTCCCAAAGACTATAAAATAGCTTGCGGACTAAAACACGACAATAAAAACACTTTACAAGCTGTTGATTATCACGAGCTTGTGGATAGCCCTATGATTGCAAGCAAAACATTGCAACATTATCAATATGAAGTGGCAAAAACGCCTTTCAATATCTGGATTCAAGGGGAATGGCATATTGCAGATTTGACAACATTACTTTCTGATTTCCAAGGATTTACGACAAAACAACTGGAAATGATGAAAGAATTTCCCTTCGAAGAATACCATTTTTTGATACACGCCTTGCCACAAAAATATTATCACGGTGTAGAACACAGAAACTCTACAGTGATTGTTTTAGGTCCGTCAGAACTTATGAATAGTGAGGAAAGTTATAAAAATCTTTTGGGCGTATGCTCACACGAGCTTTTTCACGCTTGGAATATATGCAAAATCCGTCCTGCACAAATGCTTCCTTATGATTATACCAAAGAAAATTACTTTGATACTGGTTTTATAGCAGAAGGCATCACTACGTATTATGGGGACGTTTTTTTGATGCGCTCTGGTGTTTGGAAATATCAGCAATATTTGAAAGAATTAAATGACTCTTTCAAAAAACATTTTAATAATTTTGGTTGCAATAACCATTCTTTGGTAGATTCTTCTCTTGATTTGTGGCTTGATGGCTATTCTGCGGGCATTCCTGACCGTAAAGTGTCTATTTATGCAAAAGGAAGCATTGTTGCACTGATTTTGGATTTGGAAATCCGCAAAAGTACCAAAAACAAAAAATCATTAGATGACGTAATGCGTGTTTTATGGACTGATTTTGGCAAAAAAGACGTTGGTTATACAATGGAAAGTTTCAAAAAAGTTGCAGAAAAAGTTGCAGGCAAATCTTTACAGAAATATTTTGATGAATGTATTTTTGGGAAATATCCTTTGGAAAAGGTTTTAGATGATTTGTTGGAGCATTTTGGTTTTGTACTTATCACCAATCATCATAATAAGGGAACAGAAATGTTTGATTTTGAATGTAATTGTGATACAGGAAAATGTCTGGTGAGTATGATTGTTCCTAATACAAAAACTGCACGCCTTTTGAGCCTAAAAGATGAAATAATTGCGCTTGATGGTAGAAAAGTTGAAAATAATATCAATGAACTTCTACATGGGAAATTGAGTTGCGAGCTGACTATTTTTAGGAACAAACAACTCAAAAACATCTCTATAGATGCAGAAGATGCCCATTTCCATAGGGAATATTACATTCAGCTAAAAAGTGGTGCAACCAAAATACAACAAGAATACCTAGAAAAATGGCTCAATAATTAGCTACGAGGTTTGAAGTACAAAGTACAAAAGTAAACTAATTTATCAACAATTAAATATCATACATTTGAGTTATTTTAATGAGAAAACAAAAAAATAGGCTTTTTCTGCTACTTATAGCAAGTTTTTTATTTATTGCAAGTAGTATTTTTGCACAAGTGAAAGATACTACTAAAGTCGCTCCTATCAAAAAAGATACAAGTTATTGGGTGAAATCTGCACAAGTAGGCTTTAGCTTTAATCAGGCTTCTTTTTCTGATACGTGGCGTGCTGGTGGTGTTAATTCTATTGCATTAGGGCTATTTCTAAATGGAAAAGCTAATTATTTGAAAGGGAATATTTCTTGGGATAATGCTGCTATTTTTGAGTACGGTTTTGTGAAAAACAAAGGGCAAAGTCTGCGTAAAAGCAATGACCGTATGCTTTTGGATACAAAATATGGTTACAAAATCTCCAAAAACTGGAATTTATTTGCTTCACTCAATTTTCTTTCGCAATTTGCTGAAGGCTATACTTTTACGACAGATGCTGTAACGAAAATAGAAACTCAAGTGCTTATCTCTAACTTGTTTTCTCCTGCTTTTTTGTCTGAAACAATGGGTTTTGAATATAAACCTGTTACATACTTTTGGGCAAGATTTGGGGTGGCAAGTATGCGCCAAACATTTGTTTTGGAGGATAAATTTAATAATAATAAAGCTGGTGTGGGTGGCACTTTTGACCAAAAAGTAAATTATGGCGTGCAGGAAGGCAAAAGTATCAGAAATGAGGTTGGGTTAATGAGAGTTGAGGCAGATTTTAATAAAGAAATTATGAAAAATATTCTTTTGCAGGCGCACTTTGTTTCGTTCACTACTTACGAAGACCCACTAGCAACAGATGTACGTTTAGATGCGGCAATCATTGCAAAAATCAATAAATATGCCAATGTGAAACTTGGAGGCACTTTATTTTATGACCAAGACCAAGTAGCAAAATTACAATGGACACAAATGATGACACTTAATTTTGCCGTTAATTTGTAAAACTCAATTACGAATTATTGCCCCTAAATCTCCAAAAAGGTATTGTTAGTATAAAACTCTTAAAAAATCTTAAAAAAATGGACTTTAAAAAATATGGTGTTTTGTATATTGATGATGAAGAGAAAAACCTTCAAACATTTCAAATTACTTTCAAAAAATATTATACTGTTCACGTAGCTGATTCTGTCAAAGAAGCATTTAAAATTCTGATGACTAACCCAATGCACGTAGTTATTACAGACCAACAAATGCCAGAAATGACAGGAACGGATTTTTTGCAACGTATTCACTATAATTATCCAGATCTTGTAAGAATGGTTATTACTGCTCACGCAGACCAAGATACTATTCTCAAAGCACTCAATGAATACAATGTTTTTGGTTTCATTTTGAAGCCTTGGGATAACATTGACCTCAAAGTAAAAATTGACCAAGCTTTAGAAAAGTATGAAAAAGACGTGCAATACCGCACAAAAATCAAGGCATTAGAGCAGGAAATAGTAGAACTGAAAGAAGCATTAGCTAAAAAATAAAAAATAGCCCCCATTGGATTTGGGGCTATAATACAGTTTTTTTTATTTTAGTTTTTTGTCTTTGACATTTTTATCCAAAAAAGAATTTAGCTCATCAATGCTATAAGTGGAAATAATTTCTCCAAAACTATTGATAGTAATATCAAAACCACTTAAATCTTTGTTTACGGTAGGTTTTTCTTCTGATTTTTTTGTTTTCTTTTTCATCATTCTTTAGTAAGTGTGTCTATTTTTTTGAGAATAGTGGGAATTCTGTATTCTCCTGCCATATTTTTGACATTTTCAGCAGCAACTTGTAAATCTGTACCAATAGCAGTAACAAACAAAGGATTTTTACTTTCTCCTCTCAATACTTCTGCTACGTGAAGTGTATTTCTGGCATATCTTGTCTTAGCAACACCAATAATGGCATTTTTTTTGTCTAATTTTTCGTATAAATATCCCCCCAAACCAAATTTTCCTTCATCATCTAAAATAACATAACTATCAACAATTATAATATCTTCATTTTTAAGGTTTATTTTTGTCAAAACATCTAAAATACAAGGCAATTCTTTCTTATAAAATGCACCTGGCTCATATTCTTCGTTGCTTTCTATTATTTCTGTAAAAATTTGTAAAGGATTTTCGTCTGTCCAATTTTCAAAAGCAAAGCAAACAGTTTTAGCTTTATCATCAAAATAATAGCTGTCAAAAGCGTAAAGCATAGTTTTATTTTTTTAACCACTAAGAACATTAAGAAATACACACTAAGAAGGCACTAAGGAATATAAAATCAGGAATTTCTTTTCAACAACACACTATTTGTATTTCTGGTAAAGTGCTGTTATTTCTGCAGAAAGTGCTTTATCCTTATCTGTAACTGTATTTCCTGCGTCGTGAGTGGTGAGTTCTATCTCAATTTTGTTATAAACATTTGACCACCAAGGATGATGATTAGCTTTTTCTGCCACAATAGCAACTTGCGTCATAAACGCAAAAGCATCAACGAAATTTTTAAAAGTCAAACTTGCTTTTAATTTATTATCTTCTTCTTTCCACATAAGTAATTAGTAATTAGAAATTATGAATTAGAAATTAAATACAAAGTAAAATGTAGTTAAATTTCTCGTAATTCGTAATTGAAAATTTAGTAACTTTTTTTGTTTTCATCATCTTTAAAGTCGTCCATAAGCAGTTTTTTAGTTCTGTCAATGACTTTCTGAAAAAAGGAAATTGGTTTTTCTTCTTGTTTTTCAGGTATTTTTTTGTCTTCTTCTGTTACTTTTTTAGGTAATTTATTTTGATGTTGTGTATCTTTGTCAGTTTGTGCTTGTTCATTTCTATAATCAATAGCAAAAAAACCAGCCATTACTAGCCCAACAGGTGTAGCATAACTAGGGTGTTTTACAGCGTTGATGTTATTTTTGTTAAGGTGTTCTGTAGGAATACCTGTACGAATATCCATACCTGTCATTAGCGCAAAAAGGTCATTCAAACCTGCAAGCATAGAGCCACCACCAGTAACAACAATGCCACCAAGCAATTTTTGGCTATATTTTGAGCGCAAAATCTCCTTATGTACTTCTTCAATAATTTCACCAATACGTGCCTCAATGATTTTGGAGAGGTTTGTAACAGAAATCTCTTTGGGCGCACGGTTATTTAGGCTAGGAATAGAAACTATTTCATTTGGGTCTGCTGCTTCTGCAATAGCCTTGCCATAACGTACCTTCAAAAGTTCTGCCTGTGAGTCCATCACCATACAACCTTGCTGAATATCACTTGTAATCACTGCGCCACCAAAAGGAATAACTGCTGTATGTCTTATAATATTTTCGTGGAAAATAGCAATATCTGTAGTTCCGCCCCCAATATCCACCAAAACAACGCCATATTTGCGTTCTTCATCAGAAAGCACTGACATTCCAGAGGCAATTGGTTCTAATATAATATTATCAATAACTAAATCTACCTTATCAAGGCACTTTTTTATATTTCCTAATGAGCCTGTCGCTGCTGTAATGATATGAAAATCAGCCTCTAACTTTACGCCCAACATTCCAATAGGTTCTTTTATGTTAATTTCTCCATCAATAGTATAATCTTGCGCCATTACGTGGATAATATCCGTTCCTGGCTCATTCATCACCTTATACATATCATCAGTAAGCCTATTTACGTCTGCTACAGAAATTTCTTTCGTACCATCTGGACGTGTAATGCTTCCGTGTTGGCTAAAACTTCTAATATGCTGCCCTGCAATACCTACATTAACAATACGAATATTGATACCAGACTGTTCTTCCGCCTCTTTTTTAGCTTTTCTTATAGCAACAACAGTTTTATCAATATTAGTAACAACACCACGAGTAACCCCGTCAGAAGTTGCTTTGCCCATTCCCAAAATTTCTATTTTGCCATAATCATCTTTTCTAGCCACGACAATGCAAATTTTCGTGCTTCCTATATCTAATCCAACTATAATTTTATCTATTTTTTGGGTCATTTGTTTAATTGTTTATGTAACTTTTCTTTTTATTATTTGGTTGTTTTTATTTGATTTTTCAGATATTTATAAGCATAAATATTTTGTATTTAACTCACAACTGAAAATTCACAACTCACAACTAAAAAGCTATTGGCAGATGATTTGGTTATTATATTTTAAGCTAATTTTTTTATAGGTATTCCAACCTTTTGTAGTAAGTATTTTTTTACAAACAATATCTAATTTATTCATTTTCTTATTAATATCTTCTTGATTTTCTAGTTTTCCAAGCATTATTTCTTGGTTTCCCACTTGCAAATAAAGTAAAATTTCATTTTCTTTATTAACGTGGATTTGTGCAATTTCAGCTTTCCAAAAAGCATTTTTATTGATAAATTGTACCAAAAGAAGTAAATTTTGGTCTGTTTCATCATTGACAAAGTCAGGCAAAACTACCTCCTTATCACTCGTAATCAGCAAAACTCTTGCAGAAAAAGTGTTAGAAACAGCAAAAATTTTGCCTTCATTATTGATATAAAAACTTTTTAGTCTATTCTCAAAACGTGCTACAGGGTTTACTTGTTTTATATCTACGAAAATTTCCCCTTTTAAGTTTTTAGAAACCTCACAAAACCTCACAAAAATATTACTTTTTATTCTATTTTCAAGCACTTTGGTATCAATATTTTTATATTTCTCACCAATTAAGTTGTACTTTCCCTTTTCAGTCATCAAAGAAGTAATAGTTTCTTTATCCAAAAAATAGTTGCCATTTTCATTATCAATACTAATTAAAATAGTATTACAAACCCTTCCATTGTGCTTATTATCTGTTATTGCGGTGATAATAACAAATAATAATCCAAAAAAAAGTATAAGTACCCAAGATTTATATTGAAAATGTTTAAGCATTTATCTTAAAGTTGTGAGTTGTGAGTTGTGAGTTGTGAGTTAATACAAAGCACAAATTTTAGAATACGCTTACTTATTTAATAAAACTCTCTGAATATCCTTTGCAAGGAGTTCAATATCACCTGCACCGACAGTCAAAAGTATATCAGTTTCCAAGTTACTAATTTTTTCTAGTATTTGTTGTGTTGTGTACAAAAATTTATTTTTTAAATACATTTTTTCTAAAATAATATTAGACGTAACGCCCTCAATAGGCAATTCTCGTGCTGGATAAATATCTGTCAGCCAAACTTCATCAGCCAAACTTAAACTTTCAGCAAAGCCATCTACAAAATCTCGTGTACGTGAATACAAATGTGGTTGAAAGATAGTTGTTATTTTTTTATTCGGATATAATGCCCTAACAGATGTTAAAAGTGCTTTTATCTCTTCTGGGTGATGCGCATAATCATCAATGAAAATAATATTTTTATTTGTATCTTCTTGATTTACAAGGTATTCAAATCTTCTATGCACACCTGTAAAAGAGTTTAATCCGTTTTTAATCATTTCACCAGAAATGTCAATAGCTTCTGCTGCTGCACAAGCTGCAAGCGCATTAAGTACGTTATGAAAACCAGCCATACGCATCTCTACGCCACTAATTAGCTGTGTTGGTGTTCTTATATCAAAGCAAAATTTGCCCTCTTTTATGTGAAAGTTCTCTATAAAAAAATTACTTAAAAGACTATTATTATTGTTTGAAGACTGTAAATTATCCAAAGAAAACTCTTTAATAGTGATTTTTTCTCTGTTTTTGATATTAAGATTGATGTCTTTTTTGATAAAAAGTTTGCCATTTTCTTTGATTTTCCCTATAAAATCCTCAAAAGACTGCGTAACGGCACTTCCATCACCATAAATATCCAAATGGTCTGCATCAGCAGAGTTTACAATAGCAATATCAGGGCTAAGTGTCAAAAAAGAACGGTCATATTCATCAGCTTCTACGACTACAATCATTGGTTTTGTGGTATCAGCTAGCAAAATATTGGTATTATAATTATTCATAATACCACCTACAAACGCCATTACGTTTTTTTGTGCGTGTGTGAGCAAGTGCGCAATCATTGCGGAAGTAGTTGTTTTGCCGTGAGTGCCTGCTACGGCTATTGTAAAGTGGTTTTCTGTGAGCATTCCAAGCACTTGTGAGCGTTTGAAAATAGTAAAACCATTTTCTTGAAAAAATACAAATTCTTTATGTTCTTTTGGAATGGCAGGTGTATAGACAATAAGTGTATTTTGGCTATCCAAAAACACTTTTGGAATGTTGTTTATATTTTCTTCAAAATGTATAAAAATATCATTTTTAAGGAGTTTGGTAGTTATTTCAGAAGGTGTTTTGTCGTAGCCACCTACTTTGTAACCTGTATTAGCAAAAAAATGTGCTAGCGCACTCATACCAATTCCGCCTATCCCAAGGAAATAAATATTATTATATTTTTGCATTATGAAAAAAGTTGTTAAGATTTCAGTTATGAGTTAAATAGAAAAATTTTGTAAAAAATAATTTAGCCTGCAAATATAGCAGTTTGAATTATTTTTTACAAAATTTATTTTTATTTATGCGGTATTATCCTAAAATCTTGTAATCCCCAAATTTTAGTCCTTATTTGATTATTTTGTTACGCACTTCTGCTGTTTTTTTCTGCAATGGAAGTATGTCGGCATCTGTAATAGGCTTTTTGTTAGCAATTTTTCCTTCCAAATCAAGGGTTTTGTATTCTGTTTCTAGGGCTTTCAAACCAGCTAAAACCTCGTTTGCTTTTTCGTCTCTTTCCACAGATTCCAAAGAGATAATCACATCTTTGAGCGTTTGACGTTGGTCAATAATGGTTTTGTAGAGGTCGTTAAAAATTCCCATTTTTGCTTTTTCTGGTGCAGTCGTTACAGAACTACTAGAAATATACAACCCTTCAATAAAACTACCTGCAAGCACCGTAGCCGCAATATTACTACGTTGGTTATCTCTCAAATATTTATCTGCATTGAGCATAGCTTTGTCAATAATGCTTACAGTACTATCTTTATTGTTGATGTTTTTTTCAAATTTCGCTACCAAAGCAGCATCAAACGAGCCAGAAATACCTAATTTGTCCGTAAATTTTTTGGCAGTTTTGATATAATTAATAGTGTTTTGCGCTTTGTTATAAACTGCAGTATAACCCAAATCAGTAGCATAAATACCAAGATTTAATGCAGCTAACGTATTGCTTGTGAGATAGTTCTCTGCAGAAGCAATAGGATTTGTAAATGTTTCGTTGTAGTCTGCATCAGCAAGTTCTAGCTTTGCGGCAAGTTCTGATGGTGCTAAAAGTTCTTTCACAACCACATTTACTTTTTCTTTTGTGTCTTTTTGTGCTGTACTGTCTTTTTTTGGTGTATCAGTAGCAGACTGACTACCACCACAGCTTGCTAGAATAGCAAGAGAAGAAGCTAAAACAAGGTTTTTTACTAAAATAAGGTTGATTTTCATTTGAAAATTATTTGAAATGTGAAATGTCAATGACGAATGAGCAATTACTAAATTATCCTAAAATTTTTACAAATATAGAAAAATACTTTTTTAAAATACAAAAAATATCTTTGAATTTAGCATTTATTTTGAGTACGTTTGTAAAAATCATCAAAAAACACAAAATACCTCAAAAAATTATGCGAGTTATCTCTGAAAACATAAAAGAAAATCTAAAAATTACACTTTTTTCTTGGAATGAAAAATATATCCTAAAATTTGAACAAGGGCTTTTAGAACAAACCTACAAAATCAGCCAGTTAGATGTTTATGGAGAACAAGAAGTTTTAGAAATACTTAAAAATGAGGATTTTATAAAAAAAATAAATGATAATTTTGAGAAAATGAGAGCTGATTGGCAAATACTTTTTCAATAAAAATCAAACAAACATCTCCAAAATCCAGTTTTTCTACTGATTTTTTATATATTTGCATACTACTCGTTCCCCACGTTTCACGTGGGGTTATGATTGTTAAACCCTGAAAGGGTTTCTAATACGGTTTTATTCGTAGAAACAACCCCAGCGGGGTTGAACTATCATAACCCCACGTGGAACGTGGGGAAACGGACAAATATAGTAGTATGATACATTTGTAAAGATAATTTACGCTAATTCCTGCAAACAACCCAAATGAATTTTACAGAACAACATATTTTAGATGCCCTAAGCACCGTTCAAGAGCCTGACCTCAAAAAAGACCTTGTAACTCTCAAAATGATACGCAACGTAAAAGTTGAAGAGAATAATGTCCAATTTACGGTGGTTTTGACTACGCCCGCTTGCCCTCTCAAAGAAAAAATCCGCAAAGATTGTGAAGATGCTATTTTAAAAATAATGCCTAATGCCTTGATTATCATTGATATGATTGCAGAAGTTACGACTTCATCAGGCAACCGCCCAAAAGTAAGTAATATTAAAAATATTATTGCAGTAGCATCTGGTAAAGGTGGCGTGGGAAAATCAACAGTTACGGCTAACCTTGCGCTGGCACTTGCCTCACAGGGCGCACGTGTGGGCATTATTGATGCTGATATTTATGGACCTTCTATTCCTATTATGTTTGGCGTAGTTGATGAAAAACCAGATATTAGCGTTATAGACGACAGAGAATACATAGTTCCAATAGAAAAAATGGGCATAAAAATCATTTCAATGGGCTTTTTGTCGCCTTCTGAAAATGCAGTTGTTTGGCGTGGACCTATGGCTAGCAAAGCATTAAAGCAATTTTTGACTGATACTTATTGGGGTGAACTTGATTATCTGTTTGTGGATATGCCACCAGGAACAGGTGACATACACCTTACACTTGTGGAGTCTATACCCGTTACAGGCGTTGTAATTGTTACGACACCACAAAAAGTGGCTATTGCAGACGCTATTAAGGGTTTGAAGATGTTTAGACAACCTCAAACTAATGTCCCAATTTTAGGAATTGTAGAGAATATGTCTTACTTTACGCCTGCGGAACTTCCTGATAACAAATATTATATTTTTGGGCAAGATGGCGGAAAAGTCTTTGCAGAACGCTATGAAGCACCTTTTTTGGGCGAAATTCCGTTGGTGCAAGGCATTCGTGAGAGTGGGGATATGGGCGTGCCTTCTATTGCAAATACAAATGATACTATTACGGCAGCAGCTTTTATGGCTATTTCTGAAGCATTGGCGCAACAAATTGCTATTTGTAATGCACAAGAAACGCCTAAGGAATAGTAAGAAATATTTAACAAGCGTAGGGTATAAAACCCTACGCTACTTAAAAATTATATAACTACTTGAATATCAACAATAAAAACCCTTAAAACTATGCCCTCTACTGTTGAAAGATTTTTTCAAGTATTATCAGAAATAGTCCCTAATTATAAAGAATACCTAAATCCTCCTTGCGACCCTTCCCTATTTGCAGAAATAGAAAACTTAATAGGTGAAGAACTTCCAGCCGCTTTTAAGGAATTTTATAGTATTACTGATGGAGAAAGACAAGATTATATCAATATTGATGGAAAAACATATTATCAAGAAACACTTAATTTGGCTTTTGGTCAGAGATTTGCAGATTTATCTGAAATGCTTACTTATTATAAATCAAATCTTGGGGGCTTATTAGATATTGATGATGATTATTACATTGATGATTATAGTTTTTCATACAACGGAAATAGAGTAAAATCATACATAATCTTTCATAGAAAATGGTTTCCAATTATATGTGCTGATGGGGGAAATTTTCACTCTCTTGATTATGCCCCCGCTGATGAAGGTACAAAAGGGCAAATTATGAACCATAGTGTAAGTGGTGATGACCAGATATGGTATGATTATGCATCAAGTTTTGAGAATTTTATACAATTACTTACTGATTTAATGATTGAGAACAAACCAAAATATGCAGATAGCAACGAATTATTTGGTAATGTGGACATAGATGTAATTGGGAAAAACGCTTATATTTTACCTATTGATGATATTCAGAAGGAAAAATTTGATAATTTACCTTTTGAGTGGAAAGAAAATTTTAGGGGTTCAACACTAGAAAAACTAAGTGAAATTTGTGAGATTAATTTTTTTTTGACTGAAACAATAACTCAAGATATCACTCCTTTGATACTAATGCCTAGAATAAAAGGACTTAGTTTTTCATTTGAAGTAAGTCTTTCACAACTTGATTTTGTGAGCAAATACCTTAGGCAAATCTATAAAATGTCTATTCCAAATGTGTTTGAGCAGGTAGATTTAAAGATAATTGGCAAATTCAAACGCCTTTTTGAATTACATCTTAAATGTGGCAAAATTGATGATTTTTCTGATTTACTTTCTTGTAAAGATTTAGCAAGATTAACCCTAAATAGTAGTGAAAATCTTAATTTAACTGCTTTGAGTGAGCTTAAAGAGTTGAGAATGTTAAATATTGTAACCAGTTCTAATATTGAAGATTTTTCAGCATTATCAGTATTTAAGGGCAGGTTAAATCTCCAAATGACACGAGAGCAATTTTTGAAAGCACACACATATATGGACAAAGACAAAATAAAACCTACTTTGATAGTTCCGTATGGTGTAGTAGAACAACCTACCACAGATGAAGAACAAATTATTATCAATGCGTGGTTTGATAAATAAACAGTTTTAATTTATTCATAATCAGTTATTTAATGAAAATAATCTTACAGAAAAACTCAAAAACAATGTTATTCACAAAGAAAATGTTTTTTGTGAATAACATTGTTTTTGCTTTTATTTTCATTTTTTTTATTAATTTTTCACAGATAATAGCGCAAAACAAGCAAACAAATCCATTAGAAAAACAAACAGAAAAATCTCAAAAAGCCTCAAAAACAAAACTTCTAACTACTTTTAAATTTTCTTCTTCCAAAAGAAAACAATGGAAAACTACATTTAAACTAAGAAGTAACCTTATTATTTTGCCGTTTTTGTTGGATAATCACAAAGATACGCTTAATATGGTGCTTGATACAGGCGTTGGTTACACTATTATTACAGATACTTCTTTTGTAAGGAAATTAAATGTTTCTGGAAAACCTACCGTATATGTGCGTGGGGTGATGCACAAAGATACAGTAAAAGCCTACATTTCAGAAAATCATCATTTATATAACTCCAAAATAACTGCTGACAATTTACGACTTATTGTGATGGCTAGTGACCTTTCTAGCTTTTCAGAACTTGCAGGAATGCCTGTTCACGGCATTATTGGGTATGATATTTTTAATAGTTTTGCCATAAAAATCAATTATCAAACTACAGAAATAACATTTTATCAAAAAGATATTTTTGAGCCTTCCAAAAAATACCAAACAACACCCATCTTTATTTCTGGGCGCAAACCCTATATTTCTAGCTTTATCAAACAAGAAAATAATCAAAATGATAAATCTAAAAATGATACAATTAAGCTCAATTTGCTGATTGATACTGGTTCTGGGCAAAGTTTGATGTTGCGTAAAGAAACAAGTAATTTGATTATTTTACCTAAAAATAAATTTTATACACAACTTGGTACAACTATTTCTGGCAAAATCTACGGGAATATGGGGCGTGTAGAAAGTCTCCAAATAGGCAAATATGACCTTCAAAAGCTGATTACAGCATATCCCGACAATCCAAATGATAGTGTTTTTTATGATAACAATAATTTTTCAAATGGAAGTGTGGGTATTGATATTCTCAAACAATTTGTAAGTGTACTTGACTATCAAAATAAAAAAATTCACCTCAAAAAAACATCTGAATACAATAAAAAGAAAGATTATATTATTTCTGGTTTGACTATTGGCAGAATTGCGCCTGATTTTGTGGAAGTTGTTGTGTTAGAAGTACAAGAAAATTCTCCTGCATATCAAGCTGGAATTAGAGTAGATGACGAAATAACCGTTATCAATAATCAAATTATTTTCCAACAAACCACTAATGAAATATATGGTTTGTTGGAAGGAAACGACAAATTTACTGTTAATTTGATAATAAAAAGAAAAGGTGAAGGCTTGCTTGTGATGAGTTATAGACCTAAAAAAGTATTGTGAATAAAAAGCAAATTAACATTTTTATTTATGTGTATTAATCATATTTGTACCTAATTTATTGAAAGCATTTGTACCTTTTACATTGCTTGTTTCTGTTGTTTGGGTATTTTTATCCATAATTGTTTGTACCCCTTGATAAGTCATTATGCCATTTGATTGTATGACAGTAAATTGTTTTGATGTAGTTACCATACTAAAAGTTGGGTCATTTGCACCATTATTTTTTACACAAGCTATCTCATTAATACCTTCTAACGTGATATAAATAGGGTCTCCTTTTGCAGATTTGCGGTGTGAGGCTGCA
>JAYVHJ010000247.1:0-2411 GCA_043771315.1 Raineyaceae bacterium | reverse complement strand
TAGCACCAGCGCAAGTATTGCACGTATTACACCTGCGTGTGTGATGATAGCAATATTTTTGTTTGTATTATTTTCGTTGTTCAAAAATACTAAAATCTCTTCCCAAAATTCTTTTACACGAGCTGATAAACCTTCAAAACTCTCTCCATTGGGTGTTTTTACGGTTACAAAATCATTCATCCAGTTGTTTATGTCGTTTTCGTGGATATGTTCCCACATTTTCATTTCCCAATCTCCAAAATTCATTTCCATTAAGCGTTCATCTTCCAGAAAATCAATATTAAAACCTTGATTATTAGTATATTGATGCATATTTTGATTAAGCGTTTGTGCTAATTTCTGGCAACGCAAAAGCGGACTTGTATAAATTTTCTGAATAGTATTTGTATCTAAAAAAACTTGCAATTTTTCTATGATTTGCAAAAATTCTTCTTCAAAACTAGGCATTATATCTAGGTTGGTTTGTCCATAGCAAACGCCTTTTTGTACATGTGGTGTAGTGTGTCTAATAAGATAAATATAAGCCATTTTTAAGAAATTTGAAAGTTTTTTTTGATTTTCCAGTAAAAAACATTTTATTTGTGAAAAGGTTTGAATTTAATTGTTTTACCCAAAAAATTATAAAAAAATGGTAGATTTAAGAATGACAGAAACAATGGCATACATTTTCTTTGCCTTACTATTGGGTGCATCTTTCGTGACAGGTATGTGGCTAAAAGCAAAACAGCCACCACACGAAAAAAACGCTAAATAAGTTTTAATATAACTATTTTGTCCGCAGGGTATAAAACCCTGCGTTACTGATTTAGAACATTTTATGTTTATTATCAATAGCGCAGGGTTTTATACCCTGCGCACATTTATTGCGTAATCTGCTGATTATCAATTGCTTACTTAATAAATTTTCTGTATTTTCATTTCTAATTCACAATTTCTAATTTCTAATTATTAAAAATGATTTTCTCAAAAAGCACTTTATTACACTTACGCATACCTTTTTCAATTTTTTTGATGCCAATTTTTCTTTTTGCATTTAGTAACTCTTCCATATTATTTCAAAATCAGACAATTGGAGGTTATTATTTTAATGCTTTTATTATGTTTATTAGTATTCATTTGTTTTTATATCCTGCCAGTAATGGTTATAATAGCTATTTTGACAAAGATGAAGACAGTATTGGTGGTTTGGAAAAGCCCCCAAAAGTAGAAAAAAATCTGTATTATGCTGCTTTATTGTTTGATTTGGTGGCTATTTTGCTTGGTTTACTGGTTTCTATTGATTTTGCGGTAATGCTTTTTATTTATGGGTTGATTTCTAAGGCATATAGCCACCCAGTTATCCGCCTAAAACAATATCCTATCATAAGTTTGCTTACTGTAGGTTTTTTTCAGGGTTTTTTTGTGTATTTTATGTGTAGTATGGCACTTAATAACTTCAGTTTACAAAATTTGGGAGGCATATTAGGTTCTCTGTTTACTTATTTATTTGCACTAAAACTTGATATGGTGATGATTTCACTAAAAGGCTTTCCCATTATGTTTTTTATGCCTGCGTTTCTGGCTATGTTATTGCTTTTTGGCTCGTATCCAATGACACAAATTTATCAGCACAAAGAAGATAGCAAACGTGGCGACAAAACTATTAGCTTGCTTTTGGGCATAAAAGGCACATTTTATTTTGTAGGAATTATGTTTTTTATTGCTAATTTAGGATTTGTAGCATATTTTAATTATTTAGAAGATTTTACATCTTTAATTATTTTTGAAGTGTGTTTATTGCCTATTTTGGGTTATTTTACGTATTGGTTTATGCTTGTAAGAAAAGACGAAAAAAATGCTAATTTTCAGCATACAATGCGCCTAAATATACTCTCGTCTGTCTGTATGAGTGTGGCATTTTTATTGATGAAATTTATTTAAAAGAAAATTTCTTGCGCAAGTCTATACGTATTTGCGTGAGCCTCAACAATATCCGAAATTTTTGGAGAATAACCACCACCCATACTCACAGAAACGGGCAATTTATTATCTTTGCAAATTTGTAAAACAAAACGGTCTCTTTCCTTACAACCTTCACGAGTAACGCCCAAACGCCCTAATTTGTCTGTTTCCAAAATATCTACACCAGCCAAATAAAAGACAAAATCAGGCTTAAAATTATCTAAAATTGACAATAAATTAGTTTTCAGTAGATATAAGTATTCTTTATTTTTAATTCCATCAGCAAGTCCAATATCTAGGCTAGATTTTTCTTTTTTTAGTGGGTAGTTCTTCTCTCCGTGCATACTAAACGTGAAAACTTGCTTATTTTCTTGGAAAATCTGTGCAGTTCCATTTCCCTGATGCACGTCCAAATCAATGATTAAAATTTTACTAGCTAATTTATTGTCTAATAAGTAATTAGCTCCAAT
>JAYVHJ010000246.1:0-4228 GCA_043771315.1 Raineyaceae bacterium | reverse complement strand
GTATTACTCTTATCCATATTGAGGAATACTATATGCCTCTTTCTGAAATTCCTTTTGATATTTCCACACAAAAGGAGTATTATGTGAAAGAAGAGATGGAAAATTTCATCAAAGAAGAAAATAATGCTAATGATTGGATAATCACTAACCAAAAACTCAAACATAAAACGCTCAAAGGCGACATTAAAGATACTATTATTGCCCTTTCTGATGAAAGTAGCACAGACTTAATTGTCATTGGTACGACTGGCTTGCAGGATTTTCTGTCAAAAATTACTGGAAATGTTTCTCTCACAGTTGCAAAAAAGGCACATTGCCCTGTTATTCTTGTGCCAAATCTTGCCAAATGGAAAGAAATTAAAAAAATTATGTATGCAAGTAATTATGATGCAACTTCTTCAAAAGTGGTAGAGGAAATTATAGAATTTTCGTTGTATCTTGATGCCAAAGTGGATTTTGTTCATGTAGAAGACTTTAGTTCTAAGGACGAGATACGCAAAACTGCTATTATGAAAGAGGAATTATTTGAATTAACTGACCATATTGCGTCTTTGAATGTACATTCTGTTTACGGAGATGACAAAATAGAAAAATTAAAAGAATACGCCACAGATAATAAGATTGATTTGATGGCTTTTGCAAGTCAAAGAAGAGGTTTTTGGGAGAATTTTACCCATAAAAGTGTTACAGAACACATTGCACTCTCTACCGACAAACCTATGATGCTCTTGCATCTCAATAATAAATTGGAATAAGTGTGAAGTATGTGAAGATTTGATTACGAAGTTATTTGATTTTTATTCAAAAGCGCAAAAAAGTACAATAACTGTATTATTTTGCGCTTTTATTTTTTTCGTACTTCGTACTTAAACTAAGGTTTTAGTGTTCCCATACCGCCATCTATGCCTATGGTTTGCCCAGTTATCCAACTAGATTTGTCAGAAAGCAAAAAGGCAGCCATTTCTGCAATGTCTTCAGAAGTGCCAATACGCCCAATTGGATGTCTTTTGCCTGCATTTTCTACTTTTTCATCAGAGCCTAAAAGTTTGTTTGCAAGTGGTGTATTGGTGAGAGAAGGCGCAATAATATTCACTCTAATATGCAGATTTGCCCACTCTGCCGCCAAAGACTTTCCTAATCCCTCAATAGCGGCTTTTGATAACGCAATAGACGAATGAAAATTCATACCTAATGTAGCTGCAACTGTACTAAACAGTACCACGCTTGCGCTATCTGCTTTTTTTAGATTTTTTAACGTATTTTGCAAAACATCAACCGCACCAAGTACATTGATATTAAGGTCTTCCTGAAATTCTTCACGAATGATACGGTGAAAAGGTTTCAAATTGATAGTTCCAGGACAATAAGCCACGCCATTAAGTGCCTCTGGTAGGCTAGAAAGTGCATCAGCAACTGCATTTTTGACATCTAAGGGCAAAAATGTAACTCCTAAGGCTTTTAATTCGTCAGACTGATGACGACAAGCAACTATTACATTTGCGCCTTGTGCCTTCAATATGCCTGCAAGTGCTAGCCCAATGCCTGTACTTCCGCCCACGACAAGAAAATTCTTCATTTTATAATATTGTATTTTAGGTTTTTCTATTGATTTTTATTCTTTGAATACAATAAAAACCAATACTAAGCTAAAATGTTTCTAAATATTACTAACTTCCCAAAAGTAGTTCTCTTGCGCTTGCTAGTGCCGTTTGAGAAGGTTCTGCACCACTTATCATTTTTGCAATTTCCGTAATACGTTCATTTTCAGTAAGTTGTTTAATATTACTGATGGTACGAGTAGCAGTATCTTTTTTGTAAACAAAGTAATGATTATTCCCACGCGCTGCTATTTGGTGCAAATGCGTAATAGTAATTATTTGATGTTTTTGAGCCATTTCCAGCATCATATTTCCCATTTTACTTCCTACTTCTCCAGAAATCCCAGTATCCACTTCATCAAAAATAAGCGTTGGAAGTGCTGTTTTTCCTGCTAAAATATACTTTATAGCCAGCATCAACCTAGAAAATTCACCACCAGAGGCAACGTTTTTAATTTCTTGTGGTGGCATACCTTTATTGGCACTAAACAGAAAATTGATTTTGTCAATGCCATAAGCCGTTGGCTCTGTGATTTCCTGCGTGATTTTGAGAATGGCGTTGGGCATTCCTAGCTCCGAAAGCAGGCTTGCAAGTGCCTTTTCAATGTTTTGGAACTGTAATTTTCTGTTGTCAGAGATTTTTTGTGCAATTTCTTGCAGTTCTTTTTCTATGTTTTGAAGATTTTTGCGTGTTTTCTCAATTTCCTCATCAAAAGTAAGTACAAGTTCTACTTTTTTATTGATTTCATTCTGAATATCAATAAGTTGTGAAACTGTTTCTACTTTATGTTTTCGTTGCAAACGGAAGATTTCTTCTAATCTTTCTTGTTTTTCTTCTATTTTTTCTGGGTCAAATTCTAACTCTTCAAACTCACTTTCAAGCTCTTCTGCTACATCTTTTACCTCAATACGGGCATTTTCAAGGCGTTCATAAAGCGTGTCATATTTATCTGACAAACTAGCAATTTTTGAAAGTTCGTTAGATGCTTGTTTGAGTGCGCCCACAATAGAAAAATCATTATTGACAAGTTTATTAACCAAAGAATCAAACTTAGTTTTAAGCTCCTCTGCATTTTCAAGCGTATTTAGTTCTTTTTCTAATGTTTCTTGTTCCCCAATTTTGAGAGAAGCATTTACCAATTCTTCCAATAAAAAACTATTATAATCTAATTCTTTTTTATATGTTTCATTTTCTTTGAGCAGTTTTTTATAATTTGTTTGGACTTTTTTATAGTCTGAAAACGCCTTAAAATAGCCTGAAAGCATTTCTGGGTGAGCCGCATAACCATCAATAATTTTGAGTTGGAAAATGTTATCACCTAAAAGCAGGTTGTCGTGTTGCGAGTGAATATCAACAAGTTGTGTGCTGATATTTGCCAAAATATCCAGCGTAACAGGCGTATCATTGATAAAAGCACGAGATTTTCCGCTAGCCGCTATCTCACGTCTGATGACGGTTTGGACTTCATAATCAAGTTCATTTTCCTCAAAAGCTCGTTGCATTTTGTAAGCAGAAATATCAAATGTAGCTTCTACTACGCATTTTTGTGTGTCGTCAAATAGGGCTTTTCTGTCGGAACGGTTACCCAACAGCAAACCAACTGCACCCAACATAATAGATTTTCCTGCACCTGTTTCTCCTGTAATTACATTGAAATTTTGGTGCGGATATAGTTCTAATTGCTCTATAAGGGCATAATTTTTTATAAAAAGATGTGTCAGCATTGAAATTTTGTGAGCAAAATTGATAGACAAAATGGTAGATTTTCCACAAAAATACGAATATTTTTGCAATATTTTTCTAACATTCTTTCTAAGAAAAAATATTTTGTCTTTTCGTAAAAAAATGCAAAAAATACTCAAAATATCTTTTACTCCTCAAAGATATTACGGACTAAGCTACTATATTTGTGCTAGTAGTCGCCTAGTAACTCAAAATTCACAACTTAAAACTCACAACTATTAAAATAATGACCTCTTACCTTACTTCTAATATGAATAATAATGATATTTTGGCACAGGCTTTTGGAAAAATTGTCAGTAAGCACCGTTTGCAAAATATGCAACAGAATACAGAAGAATTGAATGCTGTGGCTAACACAGTAATTGGTGTAGAACCTACACTTATACGCATCAACGACACTCAGGAGAGTATTTTACAAGCAAAACTAAACCATACAACGCACTTGTATGAACTAAAAATTGCGCTGTTGGAGAAAAATATCCAAAAGCAAAATGCCAAAATTGAGGCTTTGGTGCAAGAACTTACATTAGCTATTGATAGAATCAAAAAAATAAATTCGTAAAGAATTATAGAAAAACAAAGCCACACTATTTTGTGTGGCTTTGGATTATTAGTATTTGCTAATATCAGAAATAACTAGAAATATAATGCTACAAACTGTACATCATAATTTAATTGTTGTGCAACTTCTAAGATCCCGCATACACAAGCTAAATCATTTTTAAAGCTATAATAATCAAAAACAATGTTTCTTTGATTTTCTATTTCAGAACTTTGACGAATATCCCTTAGAGTATGTTTAGAAACTATTTCTTTTTAAAAGTGATTTAAAATCATACTTATAAAAGCTAATTTTATCATCACAACGGCATTTTCTGTTTTTTTC
>JAYVHJ010000245.1:0-8097 GCA_043771315.1 Raineyaceae bacterium | reverse complement strand
TAATGGTATTGCATATTCTCAAACCTTGACACAAACAGGGCTTACTGGTACACTTACTTGGTCTGTAACTGTTGGTATTTTGCCTAATGGGCTTGCACTTGCTACTTCTACTGGTAATATCTTTGGTACACTTAGTGCAGCAGCAGGTACATATACCTTTACGGTAAGTGTAACAAGCGGTGCTGGTTGCACTCAAACAAAAGTCTATTCTATTGTTGTAACTTGTCCCCCTATTGTTTTTACTAATACAACTGCTACAAACGCTACAGTGGGAACTCCTTACACTTTAAACGCTGGCGTTACTGGTAATACTCAACCTGTTTTTTATACTGCGTCTGCTTTACCAATTGGTCTTACACTTAATTCCTCAACTGGTGCTATCTCTGGTACACCTACAGTAGCTACTGCAATAACTACATATAGTATAACTGCTATACAAATTACTTGTAGTGTTACGCAAAACTATACTTTTGCGGTCGTTTGTCCTACACTTGTTTTCACTAATACTACTGCTACAAATGCCACAGTAGGTACTGCTTACACTTTAAACGCTGGCGTTACTGGTAATACGGCAAGTGTTATTTATAGTGTTGCTCCTACTTTGCCTACTGGTTTGAGTATTGATACAAATACTGGTGCTATTACAGGTACACCTATTAACGCAAGTTTATCAGCTACATATACTGTTACGGCAACACAAGGTACTTGTATAGCTACGCAAAGTTATATTTTTGCAGTGGCTTGCGTTGGTACTGCTATAAATCCTGCTAGTTTGTCTAATGGAACTGTTGGAATTGCTTATACACAAACACTCACTCCAATAGGATTTAGTGTTATGCTTGACTGGTCTGTTACTGGCACGCTTCCAGATGGTCTTTTTATTAATGGCTTGACTGGAACTATCTCTGGAACTCCTACAACTGCTGGTACATTTCCTTTTGTTGTTAATGTAACTGATGGTGTTTGTTCTCAAACTCGTAATTATTCTATTGTAATTGCTCCCCCTGCTCCTAATGTCCCTAATACAGATATTGCATTTGTAGCAAGTGCAAATAATGTTGTTTTTTCTTGGACTGCTGTTCCAAATGCAGCAAGTTACGAGGTACGCACAAGTACTACCATTATTAATTCTAATATTGTTTGGAATGCCTCTACTCTTGTTCAAACTCCTTCCACTAATCCACCAACACTTAATTTCATTACTAATAAAGATAATATAGCGTATGATGTAACAACTTACTATAGTGTAAGAGCATTAAATAGTAGTGGTGCTTTTTTTGGTTGGAGTAGCATAGTAAGTATATTTGTTTCTAGTTATAACAATGCTGTTACTGCTTTAAACAATGATTTGAGTACACAAATAAACACTCTTCCTAATCCTACCAATGGTGTGGTAGTTGTATCAAGTGATATATTGAAAGAAAAGAGTATCAAGTTTGTATTGATAGATGCAATGGGTAAGATTTTGTTAGAAGAACAAACCATAAACGGTCTGCCTTACGAGATAAACTTAGATAAAATAGCTAGTGGCTTGTATTACTTGAAAATAATAGGAAAAGACAACATCAGTATAAAGAAAATAGTAAAGAGATAAGCATTATTTAATACTGCTATTTCTATTATTGAAAGAGCAACCTTTGTGGTTGCTCTTTCCTTTTAAATGTAAAGCGTTAAATGTTGAGGTGTCAGCAGTAAATGTTCAAATGTCAGCAGTAAATGTTCAGATGTCAGCATTAAATGTTGAGGTATCAGCGTTAAATGTTAAGATATCAGCAATAAATATTAAGATGTCAGCATTGAATGTTTAGATGTCAATAGTAAATGTTTAGGTGTTAGCGTTAAATATTAAGATATTAGCGTTGAATATTGAGATATTAGTGTTAAATATGAAATATTAATAAATAAGAAACTTTAAAATATATTTGTTTTGTAAGTATTTTATATTTATAATTGTATTCACTTATTAAACCCTTACCATAATGGCTAAACAAGTCAGAGTACCAATCAGCAAAAATGCTGAAAAACTACTAAATCTAGCAGAATTAGTAGCAAAAAAACACCTAGAACTAGGTAAAGATTCTCCTCTAAATGTATTAGAGTGGGACAAACAAGCAGAAAATGTCAAAGTAGCACTTGATTTGCACAAACAAGCAAAAGAATATCAGCGTTTGGCAGAGCAAGCCCACGAAAAACGTGATTCACTTGTATTTCCACTAGATGATTTGCTAAAACAAACACGAGATTTGCTAAAAGCACTCTACAGAGCAGAGCCTAAGAAACTTGGAGAGTTTGGTTTTGTGGTTGATGAATCAGTTAGAAAGAAAAAATCAAAAGAATAAAAAGCCTATTAATCAAAACAAAAAGCCTTTTTACACCCAAAAGGAGAATAAAGCTAAATACAACTTATTGTATTTAGCTTTATTTTATTTAAAATAAACAAAGTGCAAAAAGAAATGTTACATTTGCCAATAACAGTACCAAACCAACCACCCCTAATACTATTTCTACAATTAAACTTTTCAATATTTTACAAACAATTACAACAGTGAAAACAAACAACAACTTTTTGCTACCCTTTGGGCAAGCAATAACACATACACCTAGCGTGTATATGACAGGCGGAAGCACGACTTCCCCAACACAAACAAGAATAAATACTAGCACTAGCCTGATGTGTGCTTTTGCTGTGTTTTTCTCATTACTTTTGGGCTATGGTAGCCTTAATGCACAAATTATCTCTACTATTGCTGGTAATGGTACACCTACTTCTACAGGAGATGGTGGACTTGCTACTGCTGCTACTGTCAATACTCCTACTTTTATCACAACAGATGCAAGTGGTAATATCTATTTTCCAGATTATACTGGTAACAAAATTCGCAAAATAACTATTGCCACTGGTATAATTACTACTATTGCTGGTACTGGTGTTGGTAGTTTTACAGGAGATGGTGGGCTTGCTACTGCTGCTACTATTTATAGTCCTTGGGGCATTGCTATAGATGCAAGCGGTAACATTTATATTGGTGATAGAACTAATTACCGTGTTCGTAAAATAACTGCAAGCACAGGTATTATTAGTACTATTTGCGGTACTGGCGTTAATACTTCTACAGGAGACGGTGGGCTTGCTACCGCTGCTACTATTAATGATCCAGGTTCATTGTTTTTTGATACTGTTGGTAATCTTTATATTACAGAAATTGTTGGTCATAGAATACGTAAAATAACCACTGCGACAGGTATTATTACTACTATTTGTGGTAATGGTATTAATACTTCTACAGGAGATGGTGGGCTTGCTACTGCTGCTACTATTAACCAACCTTTTGGAGGTAGTATAGATGCTAGTGATAACATTTATATTGGAGAACTTAGTGGTAACCGTGTTCGTAAAATAACTGCAAGCACAGGTATTATTACTACTATTTGTGGTAATGGTGGTGGTAGTTCTACAGGAGATGGTGGGCTTGCTACTGCTGCTACTATTGTTGGTAGTTTTGGTATGTATGTTGACAAAATTACTGGAGATATTTATATTGCAGAAGGTAGTCGTATTCGCAAAATAACAGCAAGTACAGGTATTATAAGTACTATTTGTGGTACTGGTGCTAATACTTCAACAGGAGATGGAGGACCTGCTACCGCAGCTACTATTAGTAGTGCGATGGGTATTCATTATGCAAATAGTAAATTATATATAGGAGAATATGGTGGTAACCGCATCCGCCAATTTATTCCTTGCCCTACTATTACTATCAGCCCTGCAAGTCTTGCAGGTGGTACTATTGGTACTGCTTACTCTCAAACACTAACACAAACTGGTCTTGCTGGTACGCCTACTTGGGCTATTTTTCCTGGTGCTTTGCCTGCTGGGCTTACACTTAATTCTTCTACTGGTGTTATCTCTGGTACGCCTACTACGACAGGTACGCCTACCTTCACAGTAAGAGTTGGAGATAGCTCTGGTTGTACACAAACAAAAATCTATTCTATTGGGGTGGTTTGTCCTACTGTTACTGTTACACCAGCAGCCAGTACTTTAAGTTTTACAGTTGGTACAGCTATTAGTAATATTACATTAGGTGCAAGTGGTGTAAGTGGTGCAACTTATACGTATGCCGTTACAAGTGGTGCTTTACCTGCTGGAGTTACACTTTCTGCTGGAGTTATTTCTGGTACACCAACAACAGCTACAGCAGCTACTTCATTTACTATTACTGCTACGGCTAGTATTGGTGGTTGTACTGGTACAGTTGCTTATGGCTATTCTGTGGTTTGTCCTACACTTGTGTTTGGTGTTACAACTGCTACTGGTGCAACAGTTGGTACTGCTTATAACTTAAATGCAGGAGTTACTGGCAATACACAAAGTGTTGTTTATACTGTTTCTAGTTTGCCTGCTGGTTTGAGTATTAGTAGTACAACTGGTGCTATTTCTGGTACACCTACAACTGCTACTGCATCAGCTACTTATACTGTTACGGCTACGCAAGGTACTTGTAGTGTTACACAAGGTTATACTTTTGCGGTTGTTTGTCCTGCTGTTACTATTACACCAACACCTACAACACAAAGTTATGTAGTTGGTACTCCTATTAGTAGTATTACATTGGGTGCAAGTGGGGTAAGTGGTGCTACTTATGCATATACCGTAACAAGTGGTGCTTTACCTGCTGGAGTTACACTTAGTGCTGGAGTTATTTCTGGTACACCAACAACAGCTACAACAGCTACTTCATTTACAATTACTGCTACGGCTAGTATTGGTGGTTGTACTGGCACTGCCGTTTATAATTATTCTGTAGTTTGTCCTACACTTGTATTTGGTGTTACAACTGCTACTGGTGCAACAGTTGGTACTGCTTATAGCTTAAATGCTGGCGTTACGGGTAATACTGCTAGTGTTGTTTATACCATTTCTAGTTTGCCTGCTGGTTTGAGTATTAGTAGTACGACTGGTGCTATTTCTGGTACACCAACTGCACCTGCTGCATCAGCTACCTATACAGTTACCGCTACTCAAGGTACTTGTAGTCTTATACAAGGTTATACTTTTGCGGTGGCTTGCGTAGGGATTACAATAACTCCAGCTACACTTGCTAATAGTGTTGTTGGAACTGCTTACTCTCAAACACTTACACAAGTTGGACTTACTGGTACACCTACTTGGTCTGTAAGTGTTGGTACTTTGCCTGCTGGTCTTACACTTGTAACTACTACTGGTGTTATCTCTGGTACACCAACAACAGCTGGTACATCTAACTTTACAATAAACCTTACAAATGGTGCAGGTTGTACCCAAACTAAAGTATATTCTATTGTGGTTGCTTGCCCTACACTTGTATTTGGTGTTACAACTGCAACTGGTGGTATTGTTGCTACTGCTTATAGCTTAAATGCTGGAGTTACAGGTAATACTGGTACTATTGTTTATAGTGTTTTGCCTGCTTTGCCTGCTGGTTTGAGTATTAACGCTGCTACTGGTGCTATTTCTGGTACACCTACTGCCATTACTGCGTCTGCTACTTATGTGGTTACTGCTACGCAAACAGTTGCTTGTTTTGCTACGCAATCTTATACTTTTGGAATTATTCCTAATTGTACTCCTGTGGTATTAGGTACTGCGGCTTTGGCTGATGCTATTGTAGGTACACCTTACACACATACTTTTACAGCTACTGGTGGTAGTGCTGGGGCAACTTATACGTTTAGTACGTCTGTTGCTTTGCCTGCTGGGCTTTCTTTAGATGCGAGTACAGGTCTTATCTCTGGAACACCTACATTGCCTGCTAATGTTACTTTTTTAGTAACTGCCAAAACGCCTGCACCTAATAATTGTTCTACCACTATTGGTTATAACTTGACTGTTAAACTTAATGCTATCACAAGTGTAGATAATTCTTTAGCTAATTTTGTTAAAGTTTCTCCAAACCCTTCTAATGGTGATTTTAATGTTGATTTTGGTACTATCAATATGGCTAAATCTTCTGTATCTGTTTATGATGCACAAGGTAAAACTGTATTTACTTCTGAAAATAACAATAGCGCAAATGGTAATTTGATGACTATCTCTCTTGACAAATTTGCTAATGGTATCTATTTGTTAGAAGTAAAAACTGACAACGGTAGAATTACTAAGAGATTAGCTAAACAATAAACAACAACATCAATAAAGACTGATTACCTTTATTGATGAAAGATTAGGATAACAAAAAGCACCTTTAATATTGATTAAAGGTGCTTTTTTGGTTTTTTCTGATATAATAATCAAAAAAAAACTTTCCTTACCATATTATTCTTTGAATATTGTTATTTTTGTGCTAACAATATGTTTATCCATTTACAATTCACACTAGCAACTGTTAGTTAAAATCAACAATTATTTATGAAAAATATACTTCTGATTGGTGCAGGACGTTCCGCATCTTCTCTTATACGCTATCTCGCTGAAAATGCTGTTGCGCAAGGCTGGCAAATTATTGTAGCAGATAATAATTTTGAACTTGTAGAAGAAAAAATACAGCCTCATCCGCATCTGGCAGGGCTTGCGTTTGATGCCACCAATGAAACAACTAGCAAAGATGTTATCAGCAAACAAGATTTAGTTATCTCGCTTTTGCCACCTTTTTTGCATATCAAAGTAGCCAAAATCTGCTTAGAACTGTCTAAAAACTTACTTACAGCATCTTATATTTCTGATGAAATGCGTTTGTTAGATGCTGATGTAAAGAAAAAAGGTTTGATTTTTTTAAATGAAATAGGACTTGACCCAGGAATAGACCACCTTTCTGCTATGCAAATTCTGGATAATTTGAGAGAAGAAGGACACGAAATAACTACGTTTAAATCATATACAGGCGGACTTGTTGCGCCAGAAAGTGATAATAATCCTTGGAATTATAAGTTTACTTGGAATCCGCAAAATGTCGTACTTGCAGGGCAAAGTGTGGCAAAATATCTAGAAAATGGTAGCCACAAATACATTCCTTATCATCAATTATTTTCTCGCATAGAAAATTTTAGCATTGATGGTTTTGGAGAATTTGAAGGTTATGCCAACCGTGATTCTTTGGGCTATCAAAATGTGTATGGTCTGGAAAATGCTACCACTATTTTGCGTGGCACTTTGCGCAGAAAAGGCTTTTGTAGTGCGTGGAACTGCTTTATACAACTTGGAATGACAGACAACCAAACCAAAATCAGTACAAAAAATCTTACTAATTATGATTTTTTGCATTCGTTTTTGCCTGATAACCAAACAAGTTATGAATACCTAAAGCTTGCACAACATTCTGACGAAATAGAAAAATTAGCTTGGTTAGGGCTTTTTGAGAATAAAAAAATCACGCTTTCTCCTCAATTATTTCCATTAGAAATAGCCACACCAGCACAGATTTTGCAACATATTTTAGAAGACAAATGGACTTTGGAAGACACAGACAAAGATATGATTGTAATGCAGCACCAAATTGGTTTTAGAGAAAAGCAGAAAGAAAACAGCTCAAAGACTTCTGAAAAACTTTGCACTTCTGAACTTGTGGTATTAGGAGAAGACAGTACACATACGGCAATGGCAAAAACAGTTGGTTTGCCTTTGGGCATTGCAGCAAAACTTATTTTGAATAATAAAATATCTTCCAAAGGAGTTTGTTTGCCACTTACAAAAGAGATTTATGAGCCAATATTATTGGAACTTGCTACGCTAGGAATTGTATTTAAGGAGAAAATAATAACTTTGAGCGAGTAAATTCCCATATTAGCATTACTATTTTTATCAAATTCTTGCAAAAGTCAAACCTTTTACCTACATTTGACGTTCAATTATAAGTTTTCATAATTGTAAGTTTTTGATTAGTTAGGTTTTAGACTTTACGGCTTTTGGCGGTAAAGTCTTTTTTTATTACTATCTTATTATTTTTTTGTTACTTTGTAGGATTTTGTTTGTTTGGAATTGTTTTTAGAAAGAATTTTTACGTAATTGCAAAGAAAAGTGTTTTGTATTCAACTCACAATTCACACTAGCAACTGCTAGTTCACAACTCACAACTCAAATGGAAACTCCTTCTTTCAACAAATCAAAAATTGTGGCTACTG
>JAYVHJ010000244.1:0-3228 GCA_043771315.1 Raineyaceae bacterium | reverse complement strand
CATTCCTTTAATAATGAATGCCATTGCTCGTGTAGAATGTATATTTGCAGCTTTTGGAAGCACTCTTTGTATGGTTGCGTGTGCCTTTTCACCCAATTTTTTAGGTAACAAATCACTCATTCCAACCAAATAACCTAACGCCCAAACTGCTCTACCATTTGCATCAGCCAAATTTTCACTATTTTGTTGTGTGAATTGTTTACTTTCATCAACATAATTTAAAAAATAGCCTTCATCTTGCAAACAAAACACAATGAAATCCAAATAAATAACAATGTAACTCAAAATTTCTTCTTTTTGAGTTATTTCTTCTGGAGTTTTGTGTCTAATTTCTGCCAAAAGTTCATAATACTGACACATTGCTACCAAAGCACGAGCATTATCATCTAAAGTATAGCCCGTTGCTATATCTGGTTGATTAACAACAGAAAACTGAATGATACCAAAAGGCGTAGTCATACGTTTTATGTGGTTAATGTTTACTTCTGGAACTTGATAGTTGAGTTTTACTGCTCTATTAGCAACCTTTTGGAACAATAAAGCGTGTGCAATAGCTGAATTTTCCCAAGCATTTGGTGCTGTTTTATGCAAACCATTCAAACTAATATCCTTGCGTAATCTATCATCAGCCAGCAAAGTATTCACTTCTTGCGCTAATTGTTTGCTGTCTTGAAAATCAAATATAATACCGACATCATCTTTCAAAACTTCTACTGCGTGAGGTATTGGCGTAGAAACAATAGGACAACCACAACTAATTGCATAAGAAAAAGTACCACTCACAGCTTGATTGGGGTCTTTTGAAGTAAACAAATACACATCAGTGAGTTGAAGATACTCCAAAAGTTCTTCCAAAGGAAGAAAATGATTTATAAATTTGACATTATCTTGCAAATTTAATGACTCTATGATAGAAACAAGCATATCTCTATAACTTTCACCATCATTTTTGGCTACTATTGGGTGAGTTTTTCCTATGATAAGAAACAAAACATCACTATTTTGAGCCACAATAGCAGGTAATGCATCTAAGGTAGTTTCAATGCTTTTACCTGCACTCAAAAGACCAAAAGTAGAGAGTATCATTTTACCCTCCAAACCGTACTTCTGTTTCAAAACAGTTTTATCAGGACGTGCCACTAAATGCGTGCCGTGTGCAATGACTGAAATTTTGCGTTCTGGAGTTTCGTATTCATCTTCCAGTATTCTCGCAGAATCATTTGTCATTACAATAATACTTTCAACGTGGCTGATAAGGTCTTTTACGGTGCTTTTTAGCAGCTGACTAGGAGATGGAAGTACTGTGTGAAACACAATAATTACTGGTTTTTCTAAATTTTTTAGAAAAGATTTAAAATCACTTTCTTTGTTTCTAAAAAATCCAAACTCGTGTTGTATAAGCACAAGTGCAATGCTGTCATTTTGATTTATTCTTTCTGCTAAATCAGCAAAAGCACAAGCATCATCAGTATCTAATGTGCAAGTTACATTCTTTGAATAAGAATGTTTTTCTGTTGTAGTTTCCAAAGCAACAACTTTTATATCAAAAGACACTCCAAATTTATTATTTAGAGTATTTATTAGGTCTTCAGAATACGTTGCTATTCCACACTCACGAGGTGGGAGTGAAGTGATAAACAAAACTTCTGGCGTTTGATGTTCAAAAGTGAAGTGTTTTGTTTGTGCAGCTGCTGCTTTTGCCTCAAAATTTAAAACACTTACATCTGATGTAAAAGTTTCAATTTTAAAACTCTCTGTTTGTGTGTCATAAGATTTAGATTGATACATTTGTGTAAGTGTTTAAAGTATAAAAGGTGTAATTTGGTGTTATTTACTTGGTGTTTGAACTTCTGATGTTATAATTATAACCTTTTTACTTCTTGCTTGAGGTTCTGATGTTATAATTATAACCTTTTTACTTCTTGCTTGAACTTCTGATGTTATAATTATAACCTTTTTACCTCTTGCTTGAACTTCTGATGTTATAATTATAACCTTTTTACCTCTTGCTTGATGTTATTTACTTCTTGCTTGAGGTTCTGATGTTATAATTTGATGTTCCGAAGATGCTGTTTGATGCTTGGAAGTCAAAAAATTAGGATTTAAAACTAATTCTTCTACTTTTTGGGTTAAAATTTTTTCTTCTAATGTGGGTGTGTGAGTTGCAAAACCTGAACTTTGATGTATAAAAATATTATTTTCCATAGTTTTAAGTTATTTATGCGTTAATTCTTCTAACAATTCAGGAATATTGACTGATGCACAAGCAATTTGTTCATCAGCAGCACCATAATATATGTAAAGTGTGTCCTCAACTACCGCTGCACCAGTAGGAAAACAAACATTATTCACTTCGCCACAAATCTCCCAATCTTGGTCAGGTTTAAAAAGCACATAAGGAAGTCTAGCTATTTCTTTTTGAGGATTTTCAAGGTCTAAAAGAGCTGCACAAGCAGAATAAACATATCCGTTGATAGTGTCGTGAACACTATGATATATCAAAAGCCATCCTTCTTTAGTCTCAATAGGCGGACAACCACCACCAATGTAACTAATTTCGTGTGTATATTTAGGCGTAAGAAGTACATTATCATTCAAATGAATACAATAGTTTTGCCAGAAAACTGGCGTTAGTTCTGCAAAATCATTGACACAAACAATTTGTATATCAGGTTTTATTCTATGAAGAAAATAGAATTTATTATTAATCTTTCTAGGAAAAAAGATAACATTTTTATCCCAAATAAAGACTTTTTTACCGTGTATTTCAGGACTTCCTCCGTTATGATTATACCTTGAATATTTCTCGTTGAGAAGTCCTTTGGTTTTAGCAAGTCGCATAAACTCCTCGTGAGTAAGTTGAGGCACAATTATACCGTGTTTTTCCCACGTAATCATATCCGTAGAGGTCGCAAGACAACCCAAAGCATTCACGCCATCATAGCCAGTATAAGAAAGATAATAAGTTCCTTCTATTTTGACAATTCTTGCATCTTCAACGCCTTGACATTCATAAGGGAATTGCGGAAAGATTATAGGCTCATCTTTGCGAAAATGCACCTCAACTAAATTTTTGAGCTGACAATATCCAACACTAGAATAGTTGCCTTTTCCTACTGCTCTATAAAACATATGTACTAAATCATCTTCTAAAATAGCTGCAGGATTAAGTACGCCTTCAATTTCAAAACCAAGCGAGGTTTTGCAAAGTACCATTCCAAGTTTATT
>JAYVHJ010000243.1:0-4021 GCA_043771315.1 Raineyaceae bacterium | reverse complement strand
CTATCTTAAAAGTGCCTACTTTGCCTATCAAACATACTCAAAAACCATTAGAGAAAACGTGGCTTTACACAGGCACACAGGGCGTTTATGCCAGAAATTTGTTTTTAACAAAAGAAGTTTTTGGTGTACTTTGTTATGGTGAAAGTCTGCTACAAGACAATGAAAAAGAAATTTTGTTACTCAATAAAAAAGATTTTTTGGTAGATGGCGTTTTGGTAAGTTCTCGTACTAAAACAGTTGCAAATGCCTATTTAAAAGGGATTTTTGAATATCTGAAAATAAATATCCCAAAATAGTCGTAAATATTCCAATTTTAGGAATATTTTTGAATAAAATCTTATAAAAACTAATTTAAATAATTTTTAATCATTTCAAAAATGAATAGTAATAAAAAAATTGCACTTATTACAGGTGCAACATCTGGCATAGGACGTGCTATAGCTGATATTTTTGCTAAAAATAATATCAAACTTATTCTTTGTGGAAGACGTGAAGAACGTCTAGCAGAAGCGCAAGCCACACTTGGTAAAGAAACTGAAGTTATCACTTTACAATTTGATGTAAGCGACAAAATAGGCGTGCAAAATGCTATCAATTCTTTACCAGAAAACTGGAAAAATATTGATATTTTGGTGAATAATGCAGGAAATGCACACGGTTTTTCACCTATTCAAGAAGGTAATCTGGACGACTGGGACGCAATGCTGGCAAGTAATGTAACGGGTTTGTTGTATGTTTCTAGGGCTATTATGCCTAATATGGTGGAGCGCAAAGCAGGACATATCATCAATATTGGCTCTATTGCGGGGAAAGCTGCATACCCCAATGGAAACGTCTATTGTGCCACAAAAGCAGCCGTAGATACACTTACGCAAAGTATGCGCCTTGACCTTAATCCTTATAGCATCAAAGTAACCGCAATCCACCCTGGCGCAGCAGAAACAGAGTTTTCTGTGGTGCGTTTTAAAGGAGATACAGAAAGAGCAAAAAAAGCGTATTTAGGTTATACGCCATTATGTGCAAATGATGTGGCGGAGGCAGTTTTATTTGTTGTAACACGTCCTGCACACGTTTGCATTAGTGATATGGTGATTTATCCAACAGCGCAAGCAAGCGCAACTATTGTGAATAAAACAAGCTAAAGAAAAGGTACGAAGTGAAAAGTACGAATATAAAACTTTGATTATTAAGTTAGTAACGAACTGTAAATAAAATTCTAATTTTGTATTTCTTAGTGCCTACTTAGTGTGCATTTCTCAATGAACTTAGTGCTAAAAAATAACTTAATCATAATTTATTCTGCTCAAAATACTGCGCCCAAGCGTAATTTCGTCTGTATATTCTAGTTCACCACCTACAGGTACGCCACGAGCAAGTGTAGTAATTTTCAGGTTAAGTTCTTTGAGTTTTTTGGTGATATAAAAAGCTGTTGTGTCGCCCTCCATTGTTGGAGAAACTGCTAAAATAATCTCTTTTACTGAAAGTTCTTTGATGCGTTCTGTAATGCTATCAAGATGCAAATCTTCTGGCGCAATGCCGTCCATAGGTGAGATAAGTCCACCTAAAACGTGATAAACGCCACGAAATTGCGCTGTATTTTCAATAGCAAAAATATCTTTAAAACTCTCTACAATACATAAAATAGTATTATCACGAGTTTTGCTGGCACAAATGCTACAAATTTCATCATCAGAAATATTGTAGCATTTTTTGCAGTATTTGATTTCTTTTCGTAGTGTTTGCAAAGCAACAGAAAGATTTTCTGTACTTTTTTCTTCTTGTTTGAGAAGGTATAAAATAACTCGTAATGCAGACTTTTTGCCTATTCCAGGAAGTTTTGAAACTTCATTAACTGCATTTTCTATGAGTTTTGAAGGAAAATTCATTTTAAAAAGTTGTGAGTTGAAAATGAGTAAAATAATACGTAGTAAATTGATTATCAATATCTTGTATTCATTCACAATTCACAGTTAAAAATTCACAATTACTTAAAAATCTTCTTTCAAATCTAATCTTTTTTTGATGTATTCAAGCATTCTTTCCTCATCATCACTAATGCCTGCAGAGGCTTCTGCAAACAAATAAACAGTATCAATAATAGCTTCTTTTTGGTCTGGATTATGCTCCAAATGTCCTTTAAGACCATCAAGAAAGGCATCTTGCCAGTCATCAAGGTTAAAAATCAAAAATGCAAATTCTTCTTTAAAGACTTTTTTGAGTTCCAAAACTTTCACGTCAGACAAACCTTCTTCCTTAAAAATATTACCCAAACTATTAGAAAGTTTATTGATATAAACTTCTTCTTCTTCATCTACAACACCATCAGCCGTTACGACCAAAATAACAGGGAAAAACTCTGCAAAAAGTACAAACTGCTCCTTAGAAATGGTTAAATTTCTTTTCTCTTTGTAGGTGCTATAAAGGTCGTCTAAATTCTTAATTGTCATAAAATTGGGCTTAAAATGCGCTAATTTGTAGTTTTTATCTAATAATATTCAAACACTAAATTAAGGTTTTTTATTGATAAAACCTATATTTTCAATAAATATTTCATAGAAAATTAAACAATAACAGTACAAAATATAAAAACCTTCTTACCACTACCAACAATCTCGCAAAAATCTTAAAATGATACTTAACAAATTGATTATCAATATTTTGTACTCATTCATAATTACTTAAAACATCAATAACAGCAGAAAAGAGGATATCCTTTTGGACACCCTCTTTTCTCTAATAAAATAATCATACATTATGGTCTGACAATTGTATTGCTACTTAAAGTAACCGCTGCAATACGTGCAAGCAAACGCCCTTCAACTGCTGCACCAGTATTTACTGAAATTGATTGATCCGCCATTATGTTACCTTTAAAAACAGAGGTAGTTCCAAGCGTAGCAGAAGTTCCTACTTGCCAAAAGATATTTTTAGCTAATGCACCGCCAGCTAAAAATATCTGACGACCTGAAGTGGTATTCAAAGAAGATGCAATTTGAATAATAAAAATTGCATTTGCATTTCCTCTTGCATCAAATGTAAGGTCTCCAGAAGAGATTTCAAGTGCTCCTGATGATTTGTAAAGTCCTGGAGTGAGTGTAAGTCCCCCAATGTTTCCCGCAAGAAGTACAATGTCGGTTGAAGTACGACCTGCAGCATCGTTGTAGGCTGTTGTTAAATCACCTTTTGCAGCAGTAAGTCCCACTGCATCAGGTACAGAACCCGCAGGACCTGTCGCATCTACTGTATAAACTGTCCCAGTAATTTCAGTGGCTCCAAATCCCGTAATCCCACTACCCGCTGCTGGGCTTAACCCAATATTTCCTGTAATTGCAGAGGCTGGAATATTAGATATTAGAGAACCAGCCAAAACCACAAAATTACCTGCAGTTCGTAGGTTTATTGCAGCTTGTACTGTTGTTTGAGGGATTATTACAGGTGGGTTTGTAGGTATTCCATTTGGGTCAAATGTAGGTATTCCAGTTGGGTTAAACACTGTAGGTATTACAACAGGTGTTGAAGTAGGTGTTGCAGCAGGTGTTGCAGCAGGTGTTACATAATTGTCTTTTTTACAACTTGTAGAAAAAATAAAAGCTGTTACAAAAATCAGTAATAGATTTTTTGTGTTCATTGTGATAGATTTTAGATTGTGAAAGAATTTCCACAATGCAAAATTACGACAACTCCTACACTAAAGTATTACATAATTCTACAAGATTGTTACATAATTCTACAAATAAGTTATATATCACAGATTTTCAAGATTCCTGCCGTTGAATTCTATGACAAGACCACATCTTTTTGATAGTTTTTTTGTATTTGTGCTTTTATTGGTATGCTTTTTCTACTGTGGTTGTGTGTTTTAATGTAGAAGCATCAGCAAAAACATTTATTTAGGAAATGAAGATGATTTTGGTTTTATTGCATAATAGACCTCCTGCGAAAGTCGGATAGTTGTATTAAAGTCCCTTTCCCAGCAGGGGAAAGGGATTTAGGGATAGGGGTTTGGTTCGTCATTGTGCCG
>JAYVHJ010000242.1:0-14696 GCA_043771315.1 Raineyaceae bacterium | reverse complement strand
TTATTATCTTTTTAATAAACAAAAACGAAATCTCTGCAATCTCTGCATTTTGGTTATCTCTCAATAAATCAGAGAAAATAGCCACCCCATTAACAGACCAATTTCGTTTTGCCTCCTCATCAGAAATACTTTGAAGTTGGTCACGCATTCGTGAGAGTGCCGTTCCCAAACCTTCATTATATTGCAAAGAACCCATATCCGCAGAGAAATCTCGCTGACCAATCCTATTCACAAAAAGTTCTGCATCTTCTATGTTTTCATCAATTTTACGCAACTGAAGCATTATTTTTTCTATTTCCTCAGGATAATCATCTCTCGTAGTAGCTACAAGACCTGGCTCACTCAAACTTTGTGCAAAGCGGTTTATCTCATCCAAAGGCTCTAAAAGGTAATAACTCACAAAATACGCCAACAAAATGATAAAAGCCAGTGTATTGAACAACATAAACACCTCAAAAAGTATATTTATATCATCAAACAACAACAAATACCCCAAATCTGCACTCATACAGATAAACAAACAAAATAAAACAAGATGATATTTGGTGCGTAAAGACAGATTTTTCATAAAAATAAACGAAATAATGGTTTTTCTCTTGGCAATATAACACACATTTGCCAACTCTCCAAAAGTTTAAAACTTTTGGAGAGTTAAACAGCATTAAACAGATATTTCTCTCAAAAAAATATACGGCAAATGACGTGTTTTTATCTACGTTTTTCTTTTTATCTTTGACAAAATTTCTATTCTCTGTTTAACCTAAAAACAACATGAAAAATATTCATTTTTTTCTCCTGATTATTACTTATTTTGTTATAATTTCTCCCTCACAGGCGCAAGATAACTACAAAACACTCAAAAACTCTGCTATTACTGCCTATATTAAAGGAAATTATCAAGAAAGTGAACAACTTTTAATAAATGCACTCGCTTCCGCAAAGAAAGAAAAAACAGAAAATTCTCTACAATACGCTGATATTCTGCATTATTTGGGTATGACTTCCGCCGCCCTCATCAAATATACACAGGCAGAAACATATTTAAACCAATCTTTGAGCATTCAAAAGCAAATTTCTGGAGAAAATACTGCTGATTATGCTAATACACTAGGTATTTTGGGCGAACTTTATGGTAAAAAGTCTGATTTTGTCAAAAGTGAAACATTTTTACTGCAATCTTCTATTATTAGAAAGAAAGTTTTAGGTGAAAAATCTTCAGAATATGCCTCCTCTCTCTCTCAAATAGCTAATTTATATCAAAAAACCTCTAAACTTATCCAAGCACTCACACTTAGAAAGCAAGCAATGAATATTTTTAAGGAAGTTTTGGGAGAAAAAGACGGCTACCCAAAGGGTGATTATGCTAGAAGTGTCAATGAATACGCAGAAACTGCCCTTATTCTGTCTTACTTGGATATTGCAGAAGTACATTTACTGCAAGCTAAGGCACTTTATTTGCAACTTTACGGAGAAAATGCCATACAATTATCTACGCTTTACACTAATTTTGTTGATTTTTATATGAAAACCTCCAAATTTAATCTTGCGGTGGAATATGCGCAAAAAACTTATGACATTGATAAGAAAATTTTAGGAGAAAATCATCCAGAATTTGCTACTACAACTATGAATTTGGGTAGAACTTTGATGTATGCCAGCAAATATGACCAAGCAGAAACCTATTTAAAACAATCTTTGAGCATTAGAACCAAACTTTTTAATGAAAATCATTTTACTTGTGCTTATTCTTATCAAAATCTTGCTGAATTGTATGCCCGAATGAGCCTAAATAAAGAAGCAATAACTTTTGCAGAAAAAGCTAATACTATTTTTCTCAAAACTTTTGGCAAAAATAGTGTAGAATATGCTGTTACAACCAATATTTTGGGTGAACAAGCTGTAATAAATGCTAATTATTCCCTCGCAGAGACTAAATTTATAGAAAGTTTGAGCATTATTATACAAATTTTAGGAAAAAACAACCCTTTTTATATGTTGGTACTCCAAAATTTGACTAATGTATATCTAAATACAGGAAAAGTGAAGGAAGGAATGAATCTTTATAACTATTTGCAGGATTATTATATGACTGATGCAGGCGCAAATGACCCTAATATCTGTAGTTTTACTATGATGATGGCTTTTACACACGCCCAAGCAGGTAATAAAGAAATGGCAGAGAAACTTATAAACATTGCAGCGGGTATGTATAGCAAAAAGTTTGGCGCAAACAACCTAGAAACCAATTTTGCGCTCGCTAGTGCCATTCTTTTGTATATGCAACACGACAAATTTACCCCAGAAGTGCGCAAATATTACCAAATTTTTAGACAAAATCAGCAAATTTTTACTGATAAATACTTCCCTCATTTTACAGAACAGGAAAGACAGGCTTTTTTTAGGCATACAGCAACCTTATTTGAGAAATTTTGTACCCCACTTCTCAAAAATAATACTCCAGAAGATATAATTTCAGTCTTTGATACCCAACTTTTTACTAAATCTATGCTTTTTAATGCCTCTAATAAGACTAAAAAGGCTATTTTGGAAAGTAAAAACCCTGAAATTATTGCACTTTACGAAAAATGGCAAGCCCAAAAAGAAAAAAATATGCGTTATCTCAAACTTTCTATTGATGAATTGAAAGCGCAAAACATCAATTTAAACGAATTAGAGAACAATATTAACCAATTAGAGAAAGAACTTGCGCAAAAAACTAAAGCCTTTGTTACGACTACCCAAAATATTACTTACAAAGATATTCAAGCGAGATTAAAGACAAATGAAGCCGCTATTGAGGTCGTAAGATACAGAGAAATGGTGCGTTTTGGCTATCTAAATGATACTTTGGTGCATTATGCAGCACTTATTTTGAGGGCGCAAGGTACGCCAGAGGTTATTTTAATCAAAAATGGAACAGAATTAGAAAAAGAAAGCATCAATTTTTATAAAAATAGCATCACCGCAAAGAAAATAGACAAATTTTCTTATAATAATTTTTGGAAAAGTATCAATACAAAGCTCACAGGTATCAATAAAGTCTATTTTTCTCCTGATGGTGTCTATAATCAGTTAAGTTTGGACGCTTTGTATAACACAGAAACCAAAAAATATCTTGCTGATGAGATAGATATACAGCTTGTAGTGAGTACAAGGGATATTTTGGAGTTAAATCAGCAAGAACAAACCGCAAATTTTGCTAATTTTCAGGCTTATTTAGTTGGTTTTCCTACTTATGGAACTAAAAATATAGCTTCTGATACCAAAAATATAACTTCTGATAGGGCTATTTTGACAAATACTACCAATCAAAAGACAAAACAAACGCTGTCAAGAGCTATGAATTTTGCTGACGTACAAGATTTGCCTGGCACAAAAACAGAAATAGAAAATATTAACACTATTATTGTGCAAGCTAAGATAAAAACAACCGTTTTGACACAAGAAAAAGCTACTGAAGATGCTATAAAAGCGTTTAAAAAACCTTCTATATTGCATATTGCGACACACGGTTTCTTTATTTCTAATGAAAAAGACAATGTAGGGAATGCTTTTTTTGATGGTTTTAGTGCAGATGCTTTCAAAAAAGTAATTTCTAATCCTCTTTTGCGTTCTGGGCTGCTTTTAGCGGGTTGTAAGCAGGTTATTTTGAGCAAAAATACAGAAAATAATACTTCTACTATCATACAAGAAGATGGCATACTTACGGCTTACGAAACTTCTAACTTAGATTTGGAAAATACATCTTTGGTGGTGCTTTCTGCGTGTGAAACAGGGCTTGGAGAGGTCGTAAATGGAGAAGGAGTATTTGGATTGCAACGTGCTATCAAGGTGGCAGGCGCAAAATCTATCATAATGTCGCTTTGGAAAGTTGATGATACAGCTTCACAGAAGTTTATGACGGCTTTTTATACCAACTGGATAACAAAAAAACTCTCTAAACGTGCTGCATTTCGTGCCGCACAGACCACAATACGCCAAGAATATGTATCACCTTTATTTTGGGCAGCATTTGTGCTTGTGGGAGAATAAAAATATTTATAAATAAAAATATTTTTTCATACTAATTTATTTTGTCAATAGTTTGCTAAAAAGGAAAAAAACGTGCTATATTTGAATTTTAAAATCCAAAGAAGTTGATATTTTTTCCTTACATTGTTCAATAAAATCAATAACTTACAACATCTAAAATTAACCTAAAAAATATAAAACAACAAATAATTATGGCAGATAGCATTTTTGAAATGAAAGTAAAACCGCTAGGCGAGTCTATTGCAGAGGTCGTTATTGGTAGTTGGGTAAAAAATGATGGTGATACAGTAGCAATGGACGAAGTTTTGGGCGAAATTGAGTCTGATAAAGCTACTTTTGAGATTACGGCAGAAGTGGCAGGCGTTTTGCGTATTGTCGCAAAAGCAGGTGATACACTCAAAATTGGTGATTTAATGTGTAAAATTGAAGTTGGCGCAAGTGCAGGCACAACCGCACCAAAAACTGAAGTAAAAACTGATGTAAAAGCAGAAGCCAAAACAGAAGCAAAAGAAGTTTCTGCTACTTCTGATAAAGATTCTTATGCAAAAGGCGTTCCTTCAACGGCAGCAGCAAAAATTCTTTCAGAAAAAGAAATTGACCCAAAAACAGTTGGCGGAACAGGTGTAGATGGACGTATCACCAAAGAAGATGCCCTAAACGCTGAAAAACCAAAAGAAATAGTTAAAGAAGCAGTAAAAGAAACGCCAAAAGAAGTAGCAAAAGAAGTTCCTGCAAGTGTTGGCGGTTTGCGCTCTCAAAAGCGTGAACGTATGACCACAATGCGCAAAACTATTGCACGTAGGCTTGTAGCAGTAAAAAATGAAACTGCAATGCTAACTACCTTCAATGAGGTAAATATGAAGCCTGTAATGGAAATGCGTACCAAATACAAAGATAAATTTAAGGAAAAACATGGCGTTGGACTTGGTTTTATGTCGTTTTTTACGGCTGCCTGTGCTGCTGCTTTGCTAGAATTTCCTATGGTGAACGCCCAAATAGATGGTGAAGAGTTTGTTTTGAATGATTTTGCTGATATTTCTGTGGCAGTTTCTACTGAAAAAGGGCTTGTAGTGCCTGTTATCCGCAATGCTGAACAAATGTCTTTTGCACAAATTGAAAAAGAAATTGTGCGCCTTGCCACACGTGCGAGAGAAGGCAAATTAACTATTCCAGAGATGACTGGAGGCACTTTTACTATTACAAATGGTGGTATTTTTGGTTCTATGATGAGTACACCAATTATTAATGCGCCCCAGTCAGCTATTTTGGGTATGCACAACATTGTGGAACGCCCTATGGCAGTAAATGGAGAAGTTAAAATCTTGCCAATGATGTACTTAGCTCTTTCTTATGACCACCGTATTATAGATGGAAAAGACTCTGTGAGCTTTTTGGTGCGTGTAAAACAACTTTTAGAAGAGCCAGAAAGACTGATTTTGGGAATGTAATAGCGTTCAATTACGAGTTAAAGATTACGAATTACGTTTTATAAAAAGTCGTTGTTTGTGAAATACAAACAACGACTTTTTTTATTTGTTTGATTTTAGACTATTTACAAAAAAATAAAGCTATGTCTTCTCTTGTTTCTTTCCTTATTTTATCTAAAAAAGATAATATTTTTGATGTTGAAGTGAAAATTGTTCACCCAGACGAGCATAATATCAATGATACACCAAATTTTGCCTTGCAAATCATCTTAGAATTATATAGTAATATCAAAGAAGGTTTTATTTATAACAGTGGTTGGTCTTTTTATCCTTTCAATAAAGAAGAAAGTACAAAACTTATTTTAGATGAAAATAAAGCACTTTTGGATCATCTTTTGGAACTTCTAAGAGGCAAAAAAATGCCTATCCCAAAACAAGAATATGAACGTAGGCAAAAAGATAGTGATTATTTGTATCAAGGTGAGAATACTTCAGGAATGGGTGCATCTGGTGAAGACTATTATTTGTATTTGCGACCTGCATACAAAGTTTTTTGCGAGTTGGCAGAGAAATATATTCAAAAAATAGAAGTTGTCAAAACGGCTAATTACCCACATTGGCAAGATACTTTTGAGGCGTGGCTTGATTATCAAGAAACTTGGAGTTTCCCACAAGAAGCCTACGACCTTCACGAAAATACACCAGCACCAACTTATCACTTGCAAATAACTGTAAATTCTACTAATTTGGGGCTTTTGCATCATGTACAAGAAAAATGTTTTTGGGATTCTGCAGCTTACAATATTGAATGGGAAGACAAAAATTATGTCCCAAAATATGAAATTATAGCATCAAAAACATTGCTTTACAATTCTCAAAAGAATAATACTAAAGCTATTGCAAATGAAGAGTTAGTTTTATTATCTTGGTGGAATGGTCTATCTGACATTTGGAAGGGCGTTTTGCAGAAAAATTTGTTTTTGCAATGTAATTTATTGCCTAATAGCATCATAAATCAATATTCTGGGAATTATTTGAATACTTTTGAGCGTTTTTACCCAAATAAAGTGTTTTCAGAGCCTAATTTGCAAGATTTGAAAAATATGTGTAAAATGACAGCTTTATATGCGTCAGGTTGCAAATTAGAAGATTTATCTCCACTAAAAATGCTAACAAATCTCAAAATTTTGGAATTAGAATACAGTGGTATTACAAAAATCACGGCTTTAAAAAGCCTCAAAAAACTACAATATCTCAATATTTATTCTAACGAAATTCCTAATTTAACGCCTTTAAAATCTCTTTCAAAACTGCGTTATTTGTTTGTTGATGTACTTTCTCAAAAAAGTTTAGATGTTTTAGCAAACTTAAAAGAACTTAGAAAGCTACATTTTTTATGTCTAAAAGAAATTGAAATCAATGCTAATTTTTTGGTAGATTTGCCTAATCTCAAAAAAATAAGTGGTTCTACGTTTTCATTAGAGGAGAAAAGTATGCCTATTCTTCAAAAACTGCATCAAAATGGGGTAGAAATTACTTGGGAACTACAAGAAACTGGAAATACTGTTGTTTTTGAGTGATACTTTTAGAAAACACCTTAAATTAACCTATGAAAAACCTTGTTTTAATCTTATTTTTAGTCTTAAAAATCTCGCTTGTTTCAGCGCAAACGGGTTGTATTTTGGATAGTGCTACGTATATGCGTGTGCCTTTGAGTGCGCCTTTGATGCGTGGAAACTATCAAAATTTGCCAAAAGAAACTTCTTTGAAAAAATATTGCCCAGAACCACGTGGACAGGGTGATTATGGCACTTGTGTAGGTTGGACTGTGGCATATATGGCTCGTACAATCACGCTTGCACAAAAAAATAATTGGACAAGTCAAGCGCAAATCACTGAAAATGCACTTTCTCCTTACTTTTTATATGAAAATATCAAGGCGTATGACGACCAAAATTGTCAAGGTGGCGCAACGCTTTTTGCAGGTCTTGAGATAATGAAACGTATGGGAACAGTGCCTTTCAAAGATTTTGGAATAGCTTGTAATCAGCCCCAAAGCGACAAAAACAAAGAAAAAGCACTCCAAAACCGTATAAAAGATTATAAAAGACTCTTTAATTATGGTACAAAAGATAAAACAGCATTTATCAAAAAAAGTCTTTCAGAAGAAAAACCCGTTTTGGTAGGAATTAGAGGACTTTTTAACTCTTTCGTAACAACAAAAGATTCTATTTGGAAACCATCAGAAAAAGATAAAAATAGTGACGAAAGAGGACACGCTCTCACTGTAATAGGCTATAATGATGCCATTGGGGCATTTGAAGTAATGAATAGTTGGGGAACAAAATGGGCAAATAAAGGCTTTATCTGGGTCAAATATGAAGATTTTAACAGTATTTGTATGGAAGCCTACGAGCTTATCATACAAGATACAACGAGTAGTGTGTTGGCTGGTGAAATTTCTTTTATGTTGTCGGCTGGTTTGCCACTAGAAATTAAGCTGAAAAATGCTAATAAATCAAATGATAGCACTAATTCAACTTTTGGTGGTAATTACGAAGTGCAAAAACCATTGCGTTCTGGTACGCTTTTTAGGTTGTATTTGTCTAATCCGCAACCTGCTTATATTTATATTTTTTCTGTTGATGAAAATAAAAAAGCAACTGTTATTTTCCCCTATAACAACGAAATAAGCCCTTTTTTAGCTTATAAAAACAATAAAATTGCCCTTCCAAGTGAAAACCATTACATAGAATTTAATAGTACAAATGAAATGCCAGCAGGCACACTCAAAGGAACAGAATATTATTGTGTGCTTTACTCACGTCAGAAACTACATTTACCTTCTATTTTGGAGAGTTTGAAGGCATTTGAAGGAGATTTGGGCGTTTCTCTGAAAAAAGTCTTGGGCGCACAACTTATTCCAGAAAAACTAATACATTACACTGATAACCAAACAACTACACAACCCATCAGTTTTAAAACCAACACGCAATTTGGTAATATTTTGCCTATAATTGTGGCTATCAAACATCAATAAACGGTTTTTTATTTGGAATACAAGGTTATTTAGTTGTAAGGTATCATTAAAATCATATCATTCTAAAAAAAATATCAGACAAGCGTTTATTTTTATTATATTTGTAATGAAAGTACATAATTAGTGTATTATTACTAATTTTATAAACATATTACCATTATGGCAATGCCAAAAAAATATATAAAAGAACATTTTAAGGAGTTAGAGAAGCAAATTTTGCAAGATTTAATAGAAGAAATCAAATTACCCATTAAAGACCTGAAAATGAAAAGTGATACACAATTTGAATTTACTATTGGGCAAAATAGCATAATAATACTTAATTTTGAATATAAAAATCATCAATTTCATTGGAAACAAAATTTAGACTCAATAGAGGGGACATTAGATCAAGCATCTGGTGATTATTTTTTTAAGAATCTAGATATTTTTGAAGAAAAAATTAATAATTTAGGATTTTCAATAACTGCACATAATACTAAGAGTGGAAAAAAAACCATTGTATATATAGACGGCTATACAGCAATATCATATTGTTTTAATGGCATAGATTGGATTGTAAAACCAGTATAATCTTTTTGTGGTTGTTTTCATATCCATAAACAATAAAATCTAAAAATATTTTTCTTCTCCTCAAAAATCTTACGGAGTAGCTAACGTATATTTGCATCATCAGAAAAACAAAATATAATAAATCTTAACAAAATCTCAATAAACAAACCTACCAAAATGGCTAAGAAAGAGAAAAAAGAAGAACAAGAATTACCTAACGGTGCAGACGACAAACGCAAGGCATTGCTTACCACAATGGCAAAACTTGATAAAGAATTTGGAAAAGGCTCTGTAATGATGATGAGCGACAAAAGAGTAATGGACATTGAAGTAATCCCTACTGGTTCTCTTTCCCTTGACCTTGCGCTTGGGGTGGGTGGTATTCCTCGTGGGCGTGTGATAGAGATTTATGGTCCAGAATCATCAGGAAAAACAACGCTTGCTATTCATTGTATGGTGCAGGCACAAAAATTGGGTGGTTTTGTAGCTTTTATAGATGCAGAACACGCTTTTGATAGTGCTTATGCGCAAGCATTGGGCATTGATACCTCAAGAATTATTTTGTCGCAACCAGATAATGGTGAGCAAGCCTTAGAAATTGCGGATAATCTTATCCGTTCTGGTGCTATTGATTTGGTGGTTATTGACTCCGTAGCTGCTCTTGTCCCACGTGCAGAAATTGAAGGAGAAATGGGTGATAGCAAAATGGGACTTCACGCCCGTTTGATGTCGCAAGCACTAAGAAAACTTACAGGTTCTATCAGCAAAACTAATTGTAGTTGTATCTTTATCAACCAGTTACGTGATAAAATTGGTGTTATGTTTGGTAGCCCGGAAACAACAACAGGTGGAAATGCTTTGAAATATTATGCGTCTGTGCGCCTTGATATTCGTAGAATTGGCGGCGCAGCAGGACAACTAAAAGAAGGAGAAGATATTATTGGTAACCGTACACGTGTAAAAGTTGTTAAAAACAAAGTTGCACCACCTTTCAAAGTGGTTGAATTTGAGATTTTGTATGGTAAAGGTATTTCTCGTTTTGGCGAAATATTAGAATTAGGCGTTGAATTGGAGGTAATTGTCAAATCTGGTACAAGTTATTATTTCAAAGATGTCAAAATTGCCGTTGGGAAAGAAAAATTGCGTACTGCTTTGGAGCAAAATCCAGAACTTACTGCAGATATTGAGGCAACACTTGTTGCTAAAATCAAAAGTGGTGATGTTGCTATCAAAGAAGTAACAGCAGCGGAACTTGGTGATGATGCAAAAGAAGAGCCAGAACCAACAGACGAATAGATTTTTAGTTTTTAAATTGCAAAAATGCCTTCATTTTATTTGAAGGCATTTTTTATACCTATTTTTTAATTAAATTTTATGCAACTCAATAACCAAAAAAGTTTAGATAATTTTAAAGCAGGAAGTGTTATTTTCCTTGATGGAGATTTTTCAGAAAACCGCAATATCATTAAGAAAAAATTAAAAACACTTGGAATTATAGTTAAAACTTCGTTTGAAGCATCTGTAACACATATTATTGTAGGAAAAAATCCTAAGAATGCGTGGAAACTTATCAAAGAAAATAATTTAGATTATCTTGATGAAGCACAATTATATAGTTTCATTAAGGAAATTGACCAAGAAGATAAATTTTTGTTACAAGATGATAGCCAAAGTTTGGTAGATAACCTGAAAGATTTGTTATTTAGTGATGATTTGACAAATGTTGGTTTAGGAATGCAACTCGTCAAATCTGGAGGAATACCTGAAATCTTGATGGAAGATATGCTTTTATTGTCAAAAACTTGCCCAGATGCTAAAATAAGAGCAGAAATGAAGAAAAATTTGCTTACGCAAGCACCTGCAGAATGGGCAGAACTTATCAAAGATAAACAAGTAATTACTAACATAAAAGAAGCCTCTAACTCTGATATTCGTGATAAATTGCGCAAAATGTCCACAGATATTGGAATGGCAAAAGCTGCTTTTTTTGGAATGATTATCTTCAAAAAATACAAAAAAGGATTACGTTTTGCCCTTTCTTTTATCAATACACAACAACGAATGGAAGCGTTGTATGCTATTACGGAAGGTGATTTTTTTGATTTTCATACAGGAATGGGCTACACCAATAATAAAGATGGGAGTAAAAGTGAAAGTGCATTTTATAAGGTAGTAACAGGTGTGCCTTTTCCAAAAGACCACCCTAATCCATTAGCAATCAAGAAGATAAATTTTCATAATTGCAAATTTGATGTACTTTCCAAAGATATTGCTATTTTTGCGGCTTGTGAGGAATTGGATTTATCTAACAACCACTTAAAGGCGTTGCCAGCTGTTTTAAGTAATCTTTCGCAACTCAAAAAACTAGATATTTCGTGGAATAATTTTTCTGAATTTCCTGAAGTTTTGCTTAAAATGACAAATTTGGAAGAGTTAAATATACGTTATAATGGTTATGGTATGCAAAAAATACCTTACGGTGTTCCAAAAGGTATTCCAAAAGAATTTTATGAAAAAGTACCTAACTGCAAAATTCTGCTAAAAAAAGATGATGAATAATGCATCTCCTGCCAAAGTAGATAATTAAATAAATTTATTTTAATTTTATGGTACAAAAATGCCTTCATTTGGTTTGAAGGCATCTTTCTGTTTGTAAGAGTAACTATAATGGCAAGTAAGCACAAAGGAATAATAAAAAGCAATCCTAAATCACCAAACTTGCCCTACATTTGTATTTCTAAAAACCTGTGTTTTCCCATTTGCGCTAGTACATTTGTAACTAGAAAATGTATCTTGTTGCTCTAAAATACACGTTTCACCATTATTAGGAAATTCAAGATAAATAGTCATTCTGTCTGATTGTGTGGTTTTGAGTGTTATCCATTGTTTATTTTTAGAAGAACGGTAATGAAAAACTTCTCCTAACACATTATCATCTATTCTTGCTATCTCTTCTATGCTACCATTGGCATTATAACATCTATATTGTGTTCCTTTGGTAGGATTATCTTGCGAAAGTACATATTCTTGTGTTGTATTATCTGGGTTGATACAACTCAAAGTAATACCTTGAAATCCCATAGGATTTATAGGAAAGCCTAATTTATAGATTCTTGCATCACTGGCAAACTTATGCATAGTATAAGATGTTCCTTCAATTTCCACTTTTTTATTACCAAAAGCCTGTTTCAGTTCTTTTTTAGTTTTGTTAGCAGAAGTGTAATAAAAATAACTTGTTTTTTGTGTTGATTCTTTATAAATAGTTTCTATGTATTCTTTTGTACCATTTCCATAGAAATTGTAACACTCAAACAGTGTTTGCGCTTTTCCTACACTTGCAAAACAAGTTATTAAAAGAAAATAGATTGTTTTTTTCATTTTAATTTGAAAGTTGGATAGTGTTAAATATGTAATACTTTTTACTTTAATACCACCATTGTTTAACATTATTTTTTTGAGTTATAAAATGCTTGCATTCCTAAATATTTCAGCAAATTTAGGCTCTGTTTCTGCATATTTTTTAAGGATATTGATGTTTTTAAGTTGTTGTTCTTTGAGAAGAAGTACCTCTTGTTCTAGTTTTTCATTAGCTTTTTCTAATTTTTCTGTTTTGCTTTCAAAAGGTTTTGTTACAGTTCTTCTATCCCAAACAATAACGGCAATAAGTACCCCAAACAAGCCAAAAATAGCTATAACCAGCATATTTGAAAAGTCAAGGCGTTTATCTATTCCTTTTATTTCTGTAGTAATGCCTTTTATTTCTAAGTTTGTGGCTATTTGTTGCTCTGCTAGTTTATCAACTTTTTCAGATAATTTATCCATTTTTTCAGATAATTTCACCAAAATCTCTTTTTCCGTTTGCGCAAATAAGCCAAAAGGAATAATAAAAAGCAATATTAAAAGTATTTTTTTCATTTTGATTTATATTTTAGGATACAGAGCAGATTTTACAAATGGATAGAAATCATATCTAATTGTATCTGAATTTTCGTAATTTATGTCTAGTAAATAGTTTTCAAAAATTATATATTTGCCTTTTATTCCTGTTTTTTTCTTGTTCATATGATTTGCTTTGAACTCATATTCTAATTCGTCGTTATGAATAAATTTAATAAATCCAAAATAATATTGTTTGTTATTCATGTCTTCACTAATGTATTCTAATTTTGTTCCTCTTAAATAGGTTGATTTAGTTATCAAGCCTGTTTTAAAAAATTTCTTAACTTTTAAATCTAAATTCTTATCATAATCTGTTTTTGGAAGATAAAATCCATTAAATTTTAAATTTGTTTGCTTCATCAAAAGTTGATTATTGATTTCAAAGTTTTTGTCATAATAATCAAAATCCTCGTTTTGAGGTGGTTTTTCAATACCATAAACATAAGAATATAACTTACAACTTGTTAGGAAGGATATGATTATCCAAAAAATAAATTTCATATTTTTAATTGATATTACACTCAATTTTTGCCTAGTTTTTCCAAATCTCAAAGATTTGGAAAAACTAAACACTTTTTAAACCTACTTTCTAATATGCAAACAGCGGGTATTTTCCCATCATTTGGTTGATTTTCTCTTTGATTACTTCCAATTTGGTGCTTGTGTCGTGGTTCATTAGCACTTCATCAATAAATTCTACAATTTGTCCCATTTCATTTTCTTTCATTCCACGCGTGGTAACGGCAGCCGTTCCAATTCTCATTCCAGAAGTTACAAACGGTGATTTGTCATCAAAAGGCACAGCATTTTTATTGATAGTAATGTCTGCTTTGATAAGTGTTTCTTGTGCTAGTTTGCCTGTAAGTCCTTTTGAACGCAAATCAATAAGCATTAAATGGTTGTCAGTTCCACCAGAAATAATGTCATATCCACGAGAAATAAAGGCTTTAGCCATTGCTTGGGCATTTTTTTGCACCTGAATACCATAATTTTTAAAATCATCAGTCAAAGCCTCCCCAAACGCAATGGCTTTTGAAGCAATTACGTGTTCCAAAGGTCCGCCTTGTGTGCCAGGAAACACACCAGAATCTAAAAGTTCAGACAACATACGCAAGTTTCCTTTTGGATTTTTGTGTCCAAACGGATTTTCAAAATCTTTTCCCATCAAAATAAGTCCTCCACGAGGTCCTCTAAGCGTTTTGTGGGTGGTAGTGGTTACAATATGACAATGAAGCAAAGGATTATTTAGTAAACCCTTAGCAATCAGCCCGGAAGGGTGCGAAATATCAGCTAAAAGCAACGCCCCAACAGCATCAGCAATTTTTCTCAAACGAGCATAATCCCAATCACGAGAGTAGGCAGATGCTCCGCAAATCAGCATTTTAGGTTTTTCTCTGTGCGCAATTTCTTCTACTTTATCCCAGTTGATAAGCCCAGTTTCACGTTCTACACCATAAAAACTTGGTGAATATAATTTTCCTGAAAAATTAACAGGTGAGCCGTGAGTAAGATGTCCGCCGTGAGAGAGGTCAAAACCTAAGATTTTGTCGCCTGCCTGCAAGCAAGCAAGCATTACTGCTGCATTTGCTTGTGCGCCAGAGTGTGGCTGTACGTTTACCCATGCTGCACCAAATAATTCTTTTGCGCGGTCAATCGCAAGTTGCTCAATCTTATCTACAACCTCGCATCCTCCATAATAACGTTTA
>JAYVHJ010000241.1:0-1535 GCA_043771315.1 Raineyaceae bacterium | reverse complement strand
ATTCGTATTCTTTCCTGCTTATTTTTGCTCTCAAAATTTCGCATTCCTTCTTTCGTTTTCGCCTTAACATCACCGCATTAGCATTTCTTTCTTTGTGTGGTATATCATTATAGATTTCATATAAGCCTATATTTTGAAAAACTTGGTAGCCTAAATCATTATTCCCTGTATCATTAGAGATAAGTAATTCTAATAGGTTATTCACCATATCTGTATGCTCTGGCGCAATCTCAAGCGTGCAAATGTCGTAAGGCTCAGCATTATTGTTCTTGTATTCATAAGAATAAATAAATCCTTCATTGATTAAGCAGTCTATCATAGTCGGATTGTGAAGTGAAAACCATCTTCTTTGCTTATATTGCAGTTTTTGGGCTGAGAAGGTAAGATGTTCAAATTCCCAAATACCACGATATTCATATTTTCTAAAAATAATGTTAAAAATATCTCTGGGTATCATAATTTTTTATTGAGTTTTGAGTTTGATAAAATATTCAGCCAATATTTCCGTAACATTTTCAAATTATATTGTTTCTTGTATTGCTTTGAATATTTGGTATACAACTTGTGGCACAACAGCATTACCTAATGCTTTTATTCTATTTCGTCTATTTCTGTCCAATCTAAGGGATATCCCATCATCACCTCTACAAATTGTGGGTTTAACGCTCCACTCTGACCAATGAATGTTCCAATGCTCCCAAGCCCTACTTGCTTCCTCCGCAAGTCTGATGGATAATTGTTTTCTTTCGCATTGTGAACTATTGGCGTTGGCAAAATTGCCCTGCTCAAAACACTTTCCAAATTGTTGTGCTTGTCGCCTTTTCTCTTTTCTGAAATTTTGGAGTGCATCTGCGCTCTCGGAGTAGGCAACGAAGAATACTCTATTTCTGATGTGGGGTGCATTTTGTGCAATAGCTGGCAGTACAAAAACGAGTGTTTCGTATTTCTCACTTTCCAGGTCAGCAAGCACTTGTTTGAATGCCATACCATTTTGGTTAGTAAGGAGTCCAAGTACGTTTTCTGCCACAACGTAAGGTGGGGCAACATTCTTAATGACTCTAAACATCTCTCCCCACAGGTAGCGTTCATCATCAACGCCTTTTCTTTTGCCTGCACTACTGAAAGGCTGACAGGGGAAGCCACCTGAAATAACTGATATTGCATTTTTGTATTCATCACCATTGAAATCTTCAATATTTAGATATTTGGGAACATCTGGAAAGTTTTTTGTAAGGACTTTCTGACAAAAAGAATCATTTTCTACTTGGAAGATATTTTCCCAGCCACACCAGGTAGCGGCTAGGTCAAAACCTCCAATTCCAGAGAATAGGCTTGCGTGTGTGAAATTATTCATTGTCTACATTTTTGGAATTAATAATTTCCACACATTTTATTATAAGTTTCTCAACATATTTTCTGAATTTTGGAAAGTCTGTTTGTATTATTTCGCACAAATCAGCCTTACTAACTTCTGAGGTGTCATAATCAAAAAAACATCTGATTACATTCATTTGATTTTCGCTACTAATTCCTTT
>JAYVHJ010000240.1:0-3580 GCA_043771315.1 Raineyaceae bacterium | reverse complement strand
AAAATAAGTTACGGAGTTTCCCAATAAAGTTGTAATATTCTCACTTGTTTTAGAATTTGATATGTTGATATTTTAGGATTTAAAAATTTGTATTGTGAGATATTTAATGTATTTTTGTAGAATATTAAATCACAAAATAATGAAAACCTTACTACTATTCTTTTTATTGCTTTTAATGCCTGTTGTGGGTATTTTTGCACAAACTGATAGAGAACTCTTGATTAAAATTTCTGAACAACAAACTAAATTATCAGAACAACAAGCTGTTCAAGGTGCTAAAATAGAAGCACTACAAAAACAAATGGATGTTCGTTTTGATGCAACTGACAAACGTATTGCAGATATTAGCGCATCAGTAACAACGCTTAATGGCTCAATAACCGCTATTTGGCAAGCAATGATAGGCATTGTAATAGGCATTTTGACGCTTGTTTTGGGTATTTTTGGGCTTGTCCTTTGGGATAGGCGTATTATTTTCAAGCCTTTTGAAGCTAAAGCTACCAACCTAAAAACAGAAATAGACACGCTTAAAGAGACTTTTGCAAAGAAAATCAGCGAAATAGAAGCCCGTTTATCCTCTTCTAATCCTTAAAAACGCATTTATGAAAACCTTATTATTATTCTTTTTGTTGCTTCTAATGCCTATTTTGAGCATTTTTGCACAAACAGAAAGAGAACTGCTTCTTGAGGTCATCAAACAACAAGCGGCTACTAACGTCAAAGTAGATAAATTAGCAGAGCAGCAAATAGAACTGTCTAAGCAACTAATAGAACTGTCTAAGCAACAAGCAGTTATGGCTGGGAAATCAGAGGTTTTTGAGAAAGCCATTGACAAGCGTTTTGAAGATGCTGACAAACGAGTGGCAATGATATTTTATACAATGCTTGCTGTACTTGCAGGGATTTTTGGGCTAATTGGCTTCATTATTTGGGACAGACAAGTGTCCATACGACCCATACTGGACGAAAACAAAGAACTTGCTAAAGAAATGGCACAATTGAAAGAAAGAGAGTTGAAATTTGAGGAAAAAACAGAAAATCATTTCAAAAAAATAGCTCAAATAGATGCACGTTTTGCAGGAATTTTGTAATATTTTTTTACTAAAATAAATCATTTTCACTTTTTCCAGTCTTTTCCCAAGCGTTTATATTGCTAAAAGTAGTCTTTGCAATGCCTGCAAGGGCTTCTTTTGTCAAAAAAGACTGATGTGCAGTAACGAGTACGTTAGGATAGCTACGCAACGTAGCAAACAAAGCATCTTTTGGGAGTTGTTGGCTTTGATTACTAAAAAAAAGTGCTTTTTCGTGTTCATAAACGTCTAAACCAGCTGCTCCAATAGTGCCATTATCTAGTGCTGTTATCAAATCAAGTGTATTGATAATGCCTCCACGAGCCGTATTTATTAAAATAGTTCCTTTTTTCATTAAATTAAAATGTTTTTCACACATTAAATAGTGTGTATCTTCATTCAAAGGACAATGAATAGAAATAATATCAGCTTTTTTACACAAAGTTTCTATATCAACATAGGAAATATGCGTATTTTTGATAAGTTTTTTGTCTTCTTTAACGTCAAAGGCAAGCAATTTGCAGCCAAATCCGTGCATAATACTCGCAAAAGCAACTCCAATTTTGCCAGTTCCAATAATTCCAACTGTTTTTCCGTGAATATCTATTCCTGTGAGGTTGTCCAATAAGAAATTATTAGCATTGATAAGTATCTGACTATAAATAACTTTTCTATTAACGGCTAAAAGTAGCATTACAGCGTGTTCTGCTACAGAATAAGGAGAATAAGCAGGCACATTTGCTACACAAAAACCTAGTTTTTGGGCTATTTTGAGGTTTACGTGGTCATAGCCAACAGAACGCAACGCAATAAAACGCACTCCTAGTTTAAAAAGGGCTTTTAACACGCTTTCAGAAGCATTATCACTTGTAAATAAACCTACAACATCAGCATTTTTAGCTAAATATGCGGTTTCTTCTGATAATTTCTCTTCTAAAAAAGTGCATTTATGTTCCTTTCCTGCCGCTATTTCAAGAAAAGGTTTGTCAAAAGTGTGCGTACTGAAAATAGTTATGTTCATTTTGTTTGTTATTTAATTGCTATTTAAACCACCCTAGCCCTCCTTAGGAAGGAGGGGAGTTTTGTTCCCCTCCTTCCTAAGGAGGGGCTAGGGGTGGTTTGTATTATTTCCAAAGTATAGAAAGTTGCCCTGTTGCCTTCAAATAATTGAGCCAATATGCCCATAATTGTTTTTTATTTGTTTCATATTCTGCTTGCAAACTTTGCAAATTAGCCTCATCTAAATTAAGTGTAGAAGCAGTTTCTTGCCCTTCCTGCACACGAGCCTGAATAATCAACATTGATTCAAGGCTAAGAGATAGATTTATCTCTTGCGTTTTGAGCTTTGATTGTATATTTTCAATTTTCAGTTTTGAAGTCAGGGCATCTTTTGCGTATTGCGTAGTTTTGTCTTCTTTTTGCAAAATATATTGGTCAGATTGTAGCTTAAATTCCTGCAATTTATTTCTTCTATTTTCACCAAAAAGTAAAGGCAATTTGGCATTAAGTCCCACATAACTAAGCCCAAACCAAGAATTAGCTGCCAGCGGGTCAAAAGTATTCGTAAATTGGTTTGCCCCAATAAAGCCTTTTATCCCTATTGTAGGCATATATTTTGCTTTTTCTGATTTTGTTTGCAAAGTTGCTAATTCACTTTGTAAAGCTAATTGTTGTAGTTCTGGTATTTGTTCAGCTAGTGTATTTGTAGTTGAGATGTTTGTTTGGAGGTCTTTGAGTGAATAATTAAGGGGATAATTTTTTACAAAATTAGTATCTATTTCAAAATCAGCCTTTTCAATATTCTTCTCACCCATTAAAAAAAGCAAATAAACTTTATTTTCTATCAATAAAGAAACTGCATCAGCGTACTGTTGAAGGGCATTATTATGGTTGATAAGAGATTTATTCAAATCAGATTTTAGCAAACGCTTTTCATCAAATTTATTTTTCAGTAATTTATAGCTAATAAAAGTTCTGTTGGTGTCTGCAATAGCAGTTTTTATCTTTGCTTTTTGCAAAATAACATCAATATAAGTTTGGGCAATGGTAGCCACAATTTCGTACTCTGACTGTGCTTGTGAGGCAATTATAATGCGTTCTTGCAGTTTTGCGACATTGATATTTCTTTTAATTGACATATCTAATAAAGGCTGATAAACCGTTAGTCCAATAGACTGCGACCATTTTGTGCCAAATTGTACACTTTTTGTGGCATCTGGCGGAAAAGTAGGGTTAAAAATGCCAATAGGCAAAATAGACGTTTGCAAAATAGGATTATACAAATATGTATATTCAGCAGAGATTTGTGGCAAATATTTGCGGTAAAGCGTTTGTGTTTGGAGTTTTCTGATGTCAATATCTAATTTGCCAGCCGTTATATTTTTCCTGTTAGAAAGCCCATTGTTGATAGCCTGTTTTAATGTGATAGCATTTTGCGCAGTTGCACTAATTGACAAAAATGTCATCAAAATCAGAAAAAGATATTTTGAGAAATAAAACATTTTTTGAAT
>JAYVHJ010000239.1:0-10863 GCA_043771315.1 Raineyaceae bacterium | reverse complement strand
ATTCAAAAACTCATAAACCATATCTTTAGCAACTTCAATGCTCACAAAACGAGCAGGAATACACAAAATATTTGCGTCATTGTGTTGTCTGGCAAGTTCAGAAATCTCTTTTGTCCAACAAAGTGCAGCTCTAATGCCCTCGTGTTTGTTAGCAGTAATAGCTACACCGTTGCCAGAGCCACAAATAAGAATACCAAAATCAGCTTTTTTCTCTTGTACAGATTGTGCAACAGGGTGTGAAAAATCAGGATAATCTACTGATTCTCCGCTATCTGTGCCAAAATTTTCTACTTCTGCACTTCTGTTTTTAAGAAATTCTATAATGATTTTTTTGTACTCGTACCCTGCGTGGTCTGCGCCAATAGCTATTTTTAAATTATTTATCATATTTAAGTAATTGTAGGTTTTGTTTTATATAAATGCACACAAATATACAAAATATTTAGTTTTTGGTATGATTTTAGCAAGTTTATTTCAGAAAATAAGAAAAAAAATAGGTTTTTCTAACTAAATTCTGTTACTTTGTTCGTTTGAATAAAACGTATAGTCGGTAAAAGCGTATAAAATCATATAAGAAAGTATTTTTATTTATAGATTATTTTTAGTATCTTTGTCTTATGGAAAAAATGTATATAAAGTCTGTTAAAATGAAACTCCGTAAGTTGGATAAGTCCCAATTTAAGGAGCTAAAAACGCAGTGTTTTTATGCAAAAAATCTTTATAATCAAGCTCTTTACTGCATCAAAAAACATTATAAAGAACATCAAACTTTTTTATCTTATGGTGAATTAGATAAGTTAATGAAAACCGTTTTAAACCTTGAAAACGACTGTAATTATAAACTTATTTGGAAGGCTGGCGTAGCCCAACAACTGCTTAGAAACCTTTGTAGCAACTTTCAAAGTTTTTTTAAATCTCTGAAAGATTACCATAAAAATCCACAAAAATACAAAGGAAAACCACGTATTCCCAAATTTATTAAGGAAAAATATTGTTATTTAACATTTGATAATCAGCGTTTTACAGTAAAAGGTAATCAAGCTTTCCTAAAAAAAGGTTTTTCTATTGATTTACCTAAAAAATTATTAAATCATAAAATAAACCAAATTGAGATTTATTGTCGTTATGGTCACTTGGAAGTGGTTTTTTCTTACGAAAGTAAAGAAACTTACAAAAAAATAGCCACTAATGACAATAAAATGGCTATTGATTTAGGTTTAAATAATCTTGCTACTTGTGTGAGCAATGGCATCATAAAACCCTTCATACTCAACGGTAAGCCATTAAAATCTATTAACCAACATTACAATAAAATAACATCTAAAATAAAGTCTGTTCTTAAAAAACGTAACGACAAAAATCATAGCAAAAAACTAGAAGTTATTACTCGCAAACGTGAGCGACAAATCAATGATTATTTACATAAAGCAAGTGCTAAAATTATCAAACAATGTGTTGATAATCAAATAAGTACGGTTATTATTGGGAATGTTCAAAACAGGAATAATAAAATAAATTTAGGAAAGAAGAATAATCAAAATTTTGTTAATCTTTCTCTTGGTCAATTTATACAAAAAATAAAGTATAAATTAGAAAAGCACGACATTAAAGTCATTACAAGAGAAGAGAGTTACACATCAAAAGCTAGTTTCATTGATAATGATACTATGCCAAAGACGCATTTGAGTAAAACTAACCATAGTTTTAGTGGTACACGTGTTAAACGTGGCTTTATAAGACGGATAAAGGTGTTTTTATCAATGCAGATGTAAATGGTGCTTATAATATTCTTAGAAAAGAAACCCCTCAGTTTTCTTATGATAATTTATGCTTAGAAATTAGCTTAAAACACAAAGAAAAGGAAGGAGTAGTGGGCTGGTTGCACCCTTATAAACTCGCTGTATAAAATCAATAAAAAGTCTAGAACTTTTATATGAACTTATACAGTCTTTTATAGAATTGCGACCTAACATCTAAAAGATTTCCAAAGAAAATTTTGAGAAGACCTTACAAACCTAAAAAAACTTAAAATAATTTATGAAAAAAATAATAAACATATCTATTATATTACTACTTTGCTTTGCTTTTTCTATTGGATTTTCTACTAAAATACTTGCTCAAAAAGTAGAATGGGCAACCAAAGTAATAAGTGTTTCTTCTGAAAAGAAAATAACAACAGACCCCAATCAGTATGCAGCACGCCAAGCGTTAGGCAAACCTACACTTTTGCCTAATACTCGTTTTAGCCCTGCTGCGTGGTCGCCAGCCACAGAAGATAATACTAAGCCTGAATTTATTAAAGTAAGTTTTACACCTACTAATGCTCGTCAGATTATTGTAGCTGAAAGCTATAATAGTGGCGCAATAACCCAAATAGTCGCTTATAATCAGCAAGATAAAGCTGTTTTCACTTGGAATAACGAAAAGTTAGGACAAGAAAACAAAAGTGGACAAATGCTTTATGTAAAACTAGATAGTGCAAAACGTATTTATTCTATCAAAATAACCCTTCAAACAGACAGAATTCCTGGTTTTAACCAAATAGATGCCATTGGACTTGCTGATAATGACGCTCCCATAACGTTTCCTATCAACGTACAAACGGCACTTTCTATCAAAAATAAACCAGAAAGATTAGGCAGTAATATCAATTCTCAATATCCTGCTTTTGCACCAAATATTACGCCTGATGGCAAAAGATTGTACTTTTCACGCTCCGACCACCCAGAAAATATGCCTTTTAAAGACAGTTCAGGAAGAACTATTTTTAAACAAGATATTTGGTTTGCTGATTTGCAAGATGCGAAAAATGGTACATTTAGCAAGGCGCAAAATGTAGGCGCACCACTCAATACAAGTGGTCATAATACTTCATTTTCTATTACTGATGATGGAAATTCAATGCTGCTTAATAATAAATATATGCCTGATGGTAGCTTGGAGCGTGGTTTATCTATTACCTACAAAGAAAATGGCGTTTGGGGAAAACCAAAAGAAGTAATTATTGAGAGTTTGGAAAATTTTTCTGATTTCTCTGAATTTTGCCTTTCTCCTGATGGAAAAACTATTATTGCAGCTATCCAGCCTGCGGATTCACAAGGAGGGAAAGATTTGTATGTTTGTCTCAAAAAAACCGCTACTACGTGGGGTAAACCCATAAATATTGGAAAAAATGTCAATACGGCAGAAAATGAAAGTTCTCCATTTTTGGCATCTGACAACAAAACGCTTTATTTTGCGTCTTTGGGGCATAGAGGTTATGGTAATTATGATATTTTTGTAACACGCCGCTTAGATGAGAGTTGGTTGTCTTGGAGTGAGCCAGAAAATGTAGGGCAAAGTATCAATACGGCAAGTGCAGAGATGTATTTTAGCATTATGTCGTCTGGTGAATATGCTTATTTTGTTTCTGACAAAAATATTTCTCGTGTGCGCCTAATAGACCCATTGAAGCCTGCAGTGCCACTTTTTATAGTAAAAACTTTAGATGCTAAAACAAATCAACCAATTTTTGCAAAGGTTAATATTATTGGTTTGGAAGATAATAAAGAAATAAAAGGAATTGAAAATGCGCCCAATTCTAATGAATTTAAAATTGTCTTAAAACAAGAAAAAAAATATAGAGTTACCGCAGAATTTGATGGTTATTTTGCTGCTACAAAAGATATTAGCATTCCTAAAATATCTGAATACAAAGAATTTTTAGATACTTTAATGCTTACTCCTGTGGCAAAAGGAGAGAAAATACGTTTGGATTTTATTTACTTTTCACGAGCAAGCGCAGAACTTTTGCCAGAATCTTTCCCAGAATTGGATAGATTAGCGGAAATTTTGGAGAAAAATGCAGCTACAAGCATTTTGTTAGAAGGACACACAGAACCTTTTGGCAATCCTAAAGGACTACGAAAATTGGCAAAAGAACGTGTGGTTTCTGTGAGGCATTATCTTGTTAGCAAAAAGAAAATTCCAGAAAAACGCATAAAAATTGAAGGTTATGGTGGCGACAGACCTATCACGAGAAAAGATGATGAAAAAAGTCGTCAGCTAAATAGACGAGTAGAAGTGAAAGTTTTATAAAATAAAAAGTAATAAAAATGTGTAGAAGTACGCTTAAACGTATTTCTACACATTTTTTTATTCGCTATTTTCTAGCGGTCTGGTTTTGCGTGTTTGCCTTGTGAGTTTAGACCTGTTTTGCATAAATGGGTCTTTTTTATCATTGTTGATGAATGGGCAGCGTTTGCCTATTTTGGTGATGTTCTTGTTCATTAGTGAAAATAATTAAAAGTGAAAAATATGTTTGATTGAAATTATGGAAATAAAAAAGCAATAAAAAACGCCCTAAAATCATTGATTTTGGGCGTTTGCAATATTTTGATAAAATCTAATAAATAAAAATCTCTAAGACAGTTTAAAACTGTATATATGATTTTTGTTATTTTTATCTATATGCTTGCCCTTATGGTTGCTAATATGGTTTTTCATATCATTTTGGATACCATTTTCTCTGTTAAAACTACTCCATAAGCCTACTGCACAGAGTGCTATACAAAGCTGATTTTGCTTTGTGGCTGGTGCAGGAGTAATATAGGAAACATTGAAAAGCATTTTTTTAGATAAAATTTTGTGGTTTTATAAGATTTATTTTGGTTTTATTTGATAACTATTTACAAATGAAAGCATCTTTTTTGGCATTACCAAACTTTTTTTAGTTTTTTTTATCTTTTTTAAATTTATCTTCAATTTATCTCTAAATTTGCACAGTTTATAATTCACAATTCACAATTATTTATGATAAATTACGACACAAAAAATTGGACTATTCCCATTAAAACAGCTTTTGGGCTAGGCAACGCCTACGACACAAAAGAGCTTTTCAAAATACAACTTACCATCTTGATTTATACTGCCACAATCACGCTGGGGCGTATTTATCTTGTGCCTTCAAAAGTGTTAGAAATACATCTTGACCCAACTTTTTTGTCGCTTGTCGGTGTTATTTTGGGGCTTACGCTGGTTTTTCGTATCAATTCTTCTTATGATAGGTGGTGGGAAGGGCGCAAATTGTGGGGCGCACTCATCAACGACAGTCGCACAATGGCATCTAATTTTCACTCTATTTTGCCACAAGGCGACAAGCAATTAAGGCATTATTTGGCTTCTCAAATAGCTAATTTTGCCTACGCACTCAAAGGGCATCTGCGTGAGGGCGTTGATTTTAATGTTTTAGATGCTCACGACACTCACTATATTGCTGACTTGAAAACCGCAAGCCACGTTCCACACAAAATAGCGACCAATGTTTTCGTAAAAATGGAAGAATTATACCAAAAACAAGTGTTTTCAGAGGCGGACAAAATGAACATCAAACATCAAATAGAGCAACTTATCAATATTATGGGAGCTTGTGAACGTATCAAAAACTCCCCTATTCCGTTTTCCCACACATCTTTTATTAAAACTTTTATTTTCTTTTATTGTCTATTTTTGCCTATTGGTTTGGTGGACAAATTTCAACTTTATACTATTCCTGCGGTGTTTTTGATAAGTTATGCACTTGCAGGAGTGGAGGTGATTTCAGAGGAAATTGAGCAACCTTTTGGCGTTGATGCCAATGATTTGCCGTTGCGCCATATTTCCAACGTGATTAAGGCTAATGTTTATGAAATAATGCAAGTGCCACTAGACCAGCCACTTCCAAACGCCAAAGTACAAGAAAATGTATTTATGTAAATAATTGTGAATTGTAAATTGTGCATGAATACATTGATAATCAAATTATTCCAATTATATTTTTCTTCCTTCTCGTTGTATTTCTTAGTGTTTTCTTAGTGTGTATTCCTCAATGTTCTTAGTGTTAAAAACAAAAAATGACCCAAAAATCTTTATTCAGTCCAGTTATACACGAAAAAATACATTTTTTTGCTATTATCTGCGTAGTGATTACTATGAATTTCCTCAACAAACCTGCTTTTTTGAGTATTTCTATGATAATTGCAGCTGTAAACTGGATTTTAGCTAATAATTTTAGTGCAAAAATCCAAATAATAAAAGAAAAACCTATTATTTGGGTTGCTGGAGCATTTTTGTTGGTGTATGGTTTTAGTGTTTTTTACTCTGACGACCAAAAAGAGGCCTTATCTGATTTACAACTAAAATTACCCATTTTCTTATGTCCCTTGATGTTTCTTACATCACCAAAATTTACTAAAAAACAATTAGATATTATTTTTTATGCTTTTATAAGTGCTTTATTTGTAGGAATTTGTTTAAGTTTTTTTGTTGCTTTTAAGAAAAATTATGCTCAAAACCAGTTAGAAAATATTATTCCAACGCTTTTTTTCTATCATAGTATTTCTTTTGGTTTTGGACACGCAGGTTATCATAGTCTTTATATCATTGTGGGTATTTTGATATTATTTGACAAAATCTTACACGAGGATTTATCAAAAAAACGACTACTAAGTTTTATTTTATTGATGATTTTTTTTAGTGTTTTCTTGTTGTTTTTATCTTCTAGAATGCCCATAATGTTGCTTTTTGTGTTGATTTCCTGTGGCATTTTTTACTTTATCATCAAAAGTAAAAAATATATCATAGGTTTTGGTATCATTGGTATAATGTTGGTTGTTTTTGTGAGTTTTCTAAATTATTCAGAAACAGGTAAAAGACGTTTTGCGTATATTTTGAGCAGTTTTAATAAAGAAAATCTTATGAATACTGATGGCACAAAAGATAATTCTCTAGCTCACGACTGGGACGGTATTCCCTTGCGTATTGCGCTTATTCAGCTTTCTATCAATGCTATAGAAAATAATAATTTTACAGAATTTTTGTTTGGCGTGGGTAGCGGCGACACAAAAAAAGCAATTATTGATGCAGGAAATAGACAAAAAGTAGCTTTTATTGCGCAATACAACACTTATAATACACATAACCAATATTTAGAAACTTTACTTGGTACAGGAATACTAGGTTTTTGTTTGCTTTTGATGTTTTTATATTTGCATTTTAAAGCAGCTATTAAGCAAAAAAACTGGCTTTATATCAATGTGATGTTACTTTTATCTTTGTATTTTCTTACAGAAGCCTCTTTGTCGGTGCAGCAAGGCGTGGCTATTTTTGGCATTTTCCCTTGTCTTTTCCAAATCACCAAAAAAGAATAAAATACTTATGAGTTTTCAGTTAAATACAAAAAGCCTATTCTAATTGCTTAGAATAGGCTTTTTGTAGTCTTATTGAGATTGTGAATAAATTGTATTCATTCACAATTTAAAATTCACAATTCACAATTTGTATTATTTCACTCTTTTCCAGACTTGATTACGTCCCATCAACGACACGCCCACAAATCCACGAATATTAAGTGTGTTATTGTCTGCGCCCATCCACGCTTTACATTTGTATTCTTTACCTTTTTCAGGGTCTAAAATACGTCCACCAGACCATTCTTTGCCGTCTGTTTGCAGACCAATTAAGACAATCATATCTTGTACAGGTTTTCCTTTACGGTCTCCATCACAATTTTGGCAAACTGCGTTTTTCTTTGCTTCCCTCAAAATTTTGACTACTTGACCAGCGTATTTTCCACTTTGTGTTTTGTAGATTTTAATATGAGATTTTTTCTCTTTTGTTTCATCATCTGTTGTTTCCCAAGTGCCTTCTATTTGTGCAGAGGCTGCAAAAGTGATACAGAACATCAAAATTGCGGATAATTGGAGGATTTTTTTCATTTTTTTGTTGATTTTAAGTTTTTTATTGATTTATGAATGATACAAACATACAAATCAAATATCAATTTGTCAAATTTTTATTTCATTTTTTCTGTTTTTTCTCTATTTAATATTTTCTGATTCCAAAAAACACTATCTAGGGGTACGTGTGCGCCCTTCTCCAGTTCTTGGCGTACTTGTACCACGTTTTTCTCCAGAGCTTGAAGAAGTATGTTTGTAGGTACTTTTTCCAGAATTAGTAGAAGAACTATTACTATTTCCTGAATTATTATCCTTACGAGAAGTGTTTGTATTTGTGTTAGAACTAGTATTATTATAGATAGTGGAGCGGTTTCTACCTTCCTGCACACGTATTTTTTCTTTCACCTCTGCATTATAAATGGTACTTCCACTTGTACCAGCATCATTTCCACCTGTTACATTGGTTGTTATAGGAATAACTGCTCCACCGTTACGTGTGTTATCCTTTGGGGTATTAAGTTGTTGCTTAGGAATGCGTGGATAATAGTAATAAACGCCATTATTATAGTAACCATTTGTATTATTATTATAACCATTTGTGTTGTTATAAGTACCATTATTCACCCCATTAGGATTGGCGGTAGAAGTCCACGTACCTTTTGGATTGCCACTTGTACCATTATTGCCATTTCCCCAATTATTATTACTCTCATTATAGACAGGTGGCGGATTTTGTCTAGGAATAAAGACAGGCGCAGGTCTTGGAATAAACACAGGCGGTGGTACATATATGACCGTTGGAGGCGTATAGATGGTAGGCGTGTACGGCACATCATTTGTGATGGGAGCTTCTTGATACTGTATATAATCATCATCATCATTTCTTACAGTTACGTAGGCATCACATTCCGCAGGTCTGATAGTGGCATAAACGTCATCTTGTTCTCCATTTTTGTACCAATTTCGTGAGCAACAGCCACTAAAAGAAACGCCCATTGTAAGCAAAAGAAGGCTTGCAAATGTAGTACGTAAAGACTTAGTAAAAAAGTTAGTTTTCATAAAAATTATGTTTTAAGTTTTGTTTCTGATAAATATCCTAATGGATTATTTTAATGATATTTGTCTAACAATTTATGTGCCAGTTTTCTAGGTAAGAAGTTTGAAATACGAGGTACGAATTTTTTGTTGTATTTTTCGTATCTCAAACTTCAAACTTCATATCTCGTACTAACTATCTATTTTTGCGTATTTAGCATTTTTCTCAATGAAATCACGTCTTGGAGGTACTTCATCACCCATTAGCATAGAAAAAAGATGGTCAGCTTCTACGGCTGATTCTATTGTAACCTGCTTGAAAATACGGTTTTCTGGGTTCATTGTTGTTTCCCAAAGTTGCTCTGGATTCATTTCACCCAAACCTTTATAACGCTGAATACCAACGCTATCCTCTTTTCCTTCTCCAATAGCAGCCACAGCACGTTGTCTGTCATCTTCACTCCAACAATAAGTTTGTTTTTTGCCTTTTTTGACGAGATAAAGAGGCGGTTGCGCAATATAAATGTAGCCTTTTTCTATCAAATCTTTCATATATCTGAAAATTAAGGTCAAAATCAGCGTTCTGATGTGACTACCATCAACGTCCGCATCTGTCATAATTACAATTTTATGATAACGCAATTTTTCCAAATTAAGGGCTTTTTCGTCTATTTCCCCATCTTCACCTTTCACCCCAAACGTAATTCCAAGCGCAGTAATGATGTTTTTTATTTCTTCATTATCATAAATCTTGTATTCTTGTGCTTTCTCCACATTCAAAATCTTACCTTTCAATGGCAAAATAGCCTGAAAAGCCCTGTTCCTACCTTGTTTTGCACTTCCACCTGCAGAATCCCCTTCTACAAGGTAAATTTCGCATATTTTAGGGTCGCTTTCAGAACAATCAGACAATTTTCCTGGCAAAGAATTTGAGCCTAAAACATTCTTACGTTGCACCATTTCACGAGCTTTTTTAGCAGCATTACGAGCTTGTGCTGCCAAAATAACCTTTTCAACTATCTGACGAGCCACTTTTGGGTTGCGCTCCAAATAATCTGACAAAATCTCACTCACGCAACTATCCACCGCTCCACGCACTTCAGAATTACCTAATTTTGCTTTTGTTTGTCCTTCAAATTGTGGTTCTTGCACTTTTACAGAAATAACAGCAGTCAAACCCTCTCTAAAATCATCACCAGTAACGTCTATTTTGAGTTTATCCAACATTCCTGACTTATCAGCATAGTTTTTTAGAGTACGTGTGAGCGCACTACGGAAGCCAGCAATATGCGTTCCGCCCTCGTGTGTGTTGATGTTATTGACATAAGAAAAAACATTTTCAGAATAAGAGGTATTATAGCGCATTGCGACCTGTACAGGCACTATTCCCTTATCATTTTCCATATAAATTACCTCTGGAATGAGTTTTTCACGTGTGGCATCAAGGTATTCTACAAATTCAGAAAGACCACCTTCTGATACAAATTCATCATAAAGAGGGTTTCCATCTTCATTTATTTCACGCAAATCTTTCAACGTGATTTTGATACCTCTATTCAAAAAACAAAGCTCACGCAAACGCCCTACAATCGTTTCGTGCTTGTATTCTAGTGTAGTAAAAATGGTTGGGTCAGGCTTAAAATGAACGGTTGTACCATGTTTTTCTGTTGTGCCAATTTCACGTACAGGATAAAGCGGATTTCCAATATTGTATTCTTGTTCAAAAATTTTGCCATCACGGTAAACAGTAACGTGCAAATGCGTAGAAAGAGCATTTACGCAAGAAACCCCAACGCCGTGAAGTCCGCCTGACACTTTATAAGTATCTTTATCAAATTTTCCGCCTGCGTGCAAAACCGTCATAACGACTTCTAGGGCTGATTTTTTCTCTTTTGTGTGCATTCCAGTAGGAATACCACGCCCATTGTCTTCCACAGACACAGAATTATCAGGGTGAACCGTTACGTGAACAGTATCACAATGCCCTGCAAGTGCCTCATCTATTGAGTTATCCACTACTTCCCAAATAAGATGATGCAAACCACGCACACCTACATCTCCTATATACATTGAAGGTCTTTTGCGGACAGCTTCCAGTCCTTCTAAGACTTGGATATTATCTGCTGAATAATCC
>JAYVHJ010000238.1:0-16655 GCA_043771315.1 Raineyaceae bacterium | reverse complement strand
TTATTATTGGCGTGTAAATTTCGTAGATGCAGTAGGAAATGCTACTATTTTATGGGATGAAAGTTCATTTATTTATATCAAAAATAGTCCTTCTGGTTGGTCACAAGCAAGATTTCCACAATTTTATAAAAGCAATGATGTAAATATTGAAAAAGATAAAAACATCAATAAATGGAAATATAAATCTGTTAATAACCGTTTGCGTGTTACTACGTATGGCGCAACAAATCCGCTTGCATCAGAAACTACTTTTGCGTGGAATGGTGCAACAATAGCCTTTAATGGACCTCTTCAAAACCCTTGTGCCAATAATAGTTTTTGGGTAATAGCTTTTGATAAACGTACCAAATTACCTTACAGACCCGCAGGCACAGGGCTTTGTGGCTTGCAGCCTGTTATTGTGGGGACTGCAACGAGTGCTAGTATAGAAACTGGGGGGCTTAATGGCATTATTGGTAGTATTCCTACTGATGATTATGTGCTTGTCATTAGCAAAGGACAACTTAGCACACTTGCCTACAATACTGCTAGAACGGCACTTTTGCAGATTGGAGCTAGTCCTGCTGGGCTAAATACCTTGCTTGCTGGGCATCCTTACATTCTTTTAGGCAAAAAAGGCTTGGGAAGTAGCATTGTACCAGCACTTCAAGAAATTATTTCTGGCTCTATTACTAATCAAATAAATGATGTTATTTCAATGGATTATAACCTTGATGGTGGATTTATTGAAGGAGAGGTAACTTCTACACGTATAGGTCCTGCAAGTGCGTGGGGGACAGTTTTCTCTAATTATGTAAAAAATATTCCTACTGAAAATCCTGCCAATGACCAAAATGAACTAATTGTTTTAGGAGAAAAACTTAACGGACAAATTGATGTGCTTTTTAACAATGTGGCTAGTCCTTCTTTTGCTATAAATACTATCAATGCACAAACTTATCCTTATTTGTATTTGAATTTTAAGACAAAAGACGAAATCACGCAAACGCCCTCACAACTTAAAAAATGGCAGGTTTTGTATAGTGGTGTGCCAGAAGGCTATATCAATATTGCTAAAATAGGTGTAGCAACTTATAATATTCCTGATAAGCAAGAAGGGCAAGATTTTGAGTTGAATTTTGCGTTTGATAATATTGGTCAGAAAGATTATAGTGTTGATTCTCTGCTTGTTGAATATACGGTTATCAATGCAACAAGTAATTTGCAAGAAAGGCGTACCAAAAACATAAAAGCTCCCAAAATAGGTGAAAGTGTGCTTTTTTCTCTTTCCTTGAAGACTTTGGGGAAAGTAGGAAAAAACACTTTGCGTGTGTTCGTTAATCCACGTTTGCAATTAGAGCAATTATATGACAATAATGTCTTAGAAACTACTTTTAATGTAATTGGGGATAATAAAAACCCGTTGTTAGATGTTACTTTTGATGGCGTGAAGATAATGGACAATGAAATAGTGTCGGCAAGTCCGCTTATAAATATTATTTTGAGAGATGATAACCAGTTTTTGGTACGTACAGATACTTCTGGGCTAGATATTCGCCTAAAAAGTCCTTGTATAAATTGTAATTTTAAACAAATTTATTTCAGTAATCCAAATTTGCGTTTCCGTTCTGAAAAAGGCAAATATATTGTTGATTTTAATCCTCAAAGTCTTCCTGATGGTACTTATACTTTGCAGGTACAAGGCACAGATGCAAAAGGGAATAGAGCTGGAGAAGTACCATATCTTATTAACTTTCAAGTAATTAACGAAAGTACGGTTACTAATGTATATCCTTATCCAAACCCATTTTCTGGTTCTACTCGTTTTGTGTTTACGCTTACGGGAAGTCAAATTCCTGACCAAATGAAAATCCAAATTATGACCGTTACGGGCAAAGTTGTCAAAGAGATTTTACAAGATGAAATAGGCTTTTTGAGGGTTGGAAACAATATTTCTGAATATGCGTGGGACGGTACAGACGAGTTTGGCGACAAACTAGCTAATGGTGTTTATCTTTATAAAGTGCAAATGCGCATCAATGGGCAACAAATCAAGCACAGAGATAGTGCAGGAGATAAAGCATTCAAAAAAGATTTTGGAAAAATATATATTTTAAGATAAAAAAGTTAATTTTACATTTAAAGATGAATATATTTATTATCCCCTCTTGGTATCCTTCACCAAATAATCCTATTATTGGGATTTTTTTTAGAGAGCAAGCGCAAGCTATTGCAGAACTTTATCCTGATTTCAATGTTGGCGTGAGTGTTTGGGGACAAAGTGACGAAGAGTATTTGTTGTGGTTGAAAGATGGCTTAAAAAACGCTAGTAAAATTAGAAATTTCTTAAAAAAAAATAATCAAAATACGCTAAATCAAGCAAAAACAAAGAAAAATTTTGTAGAATTTTATCATTTTGCTTTCACGTGGAGTAAGAAAATTTGGTGGGGAAATATAGCAGGAATTATTAAAGCAAATAAAAAAAACTTTGAGCAGTTTACGAAAAAGTTTGGCAAACCTGATGTTATTCACGCACAAGTGGGCTATCCTGCAGGTTATGTGGCTTCTGTTTTGAGCAAATATTATCAAATTCCGTATGTTGTTACAGAACAAATGAGTCCATTTCCTTTTGTTGATTTTTTAGATAAAAATAATGAATTGTTTACACCTTTGAAAATAGCTTACCAAAAATCTCAAAAAAATATAGCCATCAGCCCACAATTATCAGAAAAAATGGCTCTCAAAGGTGTTCAAAATATTATTTATATTCCTAATTTGGTTGATGATAATTTTTTTATTCCCGTAATCAAAAACAACAACAATACGACTACTGACACAGAAATTCATAAAAAATTTATTTTTTTCACGTTGGGTAGAATGGTTGCGCAAAAAGGCATTCCTGATTTGCTTTTAGCCGTTGCAGAAGTAGTGAAAAGTATTTCTAATGTATGTTTTAGGATTGGTGGTGACGGTGAAAACCTGCTTGAATATCAAAAAATGGCTAAAAATTTGGGGATAGAAACCTACATTGAATGGCTTGGTTTGCTTGACCGTGAGCAAAGTAAACAAGCTTTTCAGGATTGTGATGCTTTTGTATTAACAAGCCACCACGAAACAATGGGGGTAGTATTTGCTGAAGCCATTGCTTGTGGAAAGCCTGTAATTGGCACTATTTGCGGTGGACCAGAAAGCATCATTAACAACGAGAACGGCTTTTTGGTAGAAGTACAAAACATCAAACAATTAAGTCAAAAGATAATAGAAATGATGAATAATTATTCTCTTTTTTCTAGTGAAATTATTAGACAAGATTTTGAAAAAAGATTTTCTAAAAAGGCGGTTTGTAAGCAAATAGTTGATTTGTACACTAGTATTACATAAACTTATCTTATGAAACAAAAAACGCTTATTGTCATTGTGGGTGCTACGGCAGTTGGAAAAACGGATATTAGCATCAAACTAGCACAATATTTTGACACTGAAATTATTTCTGCTGATGCTCGTCAATGGTATAAAGAAACTACTATTGGTACGGCAAAACCTACTACAAATGAAATGCAAAATGTTGTACATCATCTTGTAGATTGTTTTGAGATAGAAAAATCTTATAATGTTGGAGATTTTGAAAAAGATACGTTGGAGATTTTAGAGGATATTTTTAGCAGAAAGGATTTTGCTATCTTAGCGGGAGGCTCTGGGCTATATGTGCGTGCTTTGTGTGAAGGAATTGATGAAATGCCCGAAATTTTGCCTCATTTGCGCCAAGAACTCAATGAAAATTTTGAAAAAAATGGACTTTCAGATTTACTTTTGCAACTCAAAAATCTTGATGAAAACTATTATAATCAAGTGGATAAAGCCAATCCACAACGTGTGATTAGGGCGTTGGAAGTATGTTTGAGTACAGGAAAACCATTTAGTTTTTTTAGAAAAAATACAACCGCAGAACGTCCTTTCAATATCATTAAAATTGGGTTATCTCGCCCACGAGAGGAGCTTTACACACGTATAGATGCACGTATGGATATTATGCTTACGCAAGGGCTTTTACAAGAAGCCACAAATTTATATCCCAAAAAGCACCTCAATGCCCTGCAAACAGTGGGTTATAGAGAAATTTTTGATTTTTTGGAAGAAAAGTATGATTGGGAAGAATGTATTAGGCTTTTAAAACGCAACTCTCGGCATTATGCCAAACGCCAACTTACTTGGTTTCAGAAAGATACCCAAATAAAATGGTTTCCTGTGGAAGAATTAGAAGAAATAAAAACATATATCCAAAGTTTTAATGCATAGTGAAATTTATAGAAACCCAAACTCAAAACGCTTACATTTAATTGTGTAGGCGTTTTCTTATTTTGTAGGATTTTTTGCGTACATTTGCACACAGAACCAAAAAACGTTACAAAACAGTCATCAAAAAAATGTCAGAAGATAAAGAAATGTCTTTCATAGACCACCTAGAAGAACTTAGGTGGCATATTATACGCTCACTCATTGCTGTAGTTTTATTTACCATTGTTGCTTTCATTTTTTCTGATTTTATTTTCAATAAAGTCATTTTAGGACCTATTCACGCAGATTTTTGGACGTACCAAACCCTTTGCGAGCTAGGAAAAACAATGGGAACAAAAGGCTTCTGTATCACAAAATTTAATTTGATGCTACAAAATACTGAAATGGGAGGGCAAATAGCTATTCATATTAGTTATTCTATTACTATTGGGATTATTTGTGCTTTTCCTTATATTTTTTGGGAGGTTTGGAAGTTTGTAAAACCTGCGTTGCATCTGCGAGAGGTACAAGTTACGTCTGGGGCGGTGTTTTTTGTGACATTTTTCTTTATGATTGGTGCTGCTTTTGGGTATTATATTTTAGCTCCGTTTTCTATCAATTTCTTGACCAATTATGTTATTTCTACAGAAATAAAAAATGATATTAGTATTTCTTCTTATGTTTCTACGTTGGTGATGCTTGTTTTGGGTAGTTCTCTGATGTTTCAGATGCCAATGGTGGTTTATTTCTTTGCTAAAATAGGCATAGCCACACCGCTTTTTATGCGTACTTATAGAAGGCATAGCATTGTTACTATTTTGATTATTTCTGCGGTGATTACGCCTGCTGACGTTTTTACGCAACTTTTGGTAGCTTTGCCTTTGTTTGTTTTGTATGAATTAAGTATTTTTGTGGCAGCTTATGTAGAAAAACAACAGAAAAAAATAGCTCTCAAAGAAGCCTTATTAGAGAAACAAACACGCAGTTTGGACCAAATGGAAGATTAGAAATAATTCAAAATAATATTTTGAATTATCTTAGATATTTTTGTAGCTTTGTGTATGAAAAAAATATTTTTAATTCTAGCGTTTTTTATCTCTTTCAATTTGTTGGCACAAACTGAAAGAGAAATATTGCTGAAATTATCTGAAAAAGTGGATAAAATGGCAGAACAACAAGTCGCTGCTAACTTGGAAATAAAAGGAATTAGTATAGAACTCAAAGCTCTAGAAAAAAGCGTTGATAAGCGTTTTGAGAGTGTTGATAAGCGTTTTGATGATGCCAATAAACGTATGGATATTTTACTTTATGTAATGATAGCCATTCTTTCTGGTACTTTTGGGCTTATTGGGTTTGTCGTTTGGGATAGGCAAGCATCTATAAAACCCATTTCAGAAGAGAACAAAGCACTTGCCAAAGAAATAGCCTTACTCAAAGAAAAAGAATTAAAACTAGAAAAACGTCTTCTTAAAAGTGAAAATAACTTTAAAAAAATAGCCGAAATAGATGCCCGTTTTGCAAGTATTTTGTAACTTAAAAAATAAAAAGCAGGTTTTCAAATTCTTTACTCATAAATAATTTTATTTGATTTCTGAATGTTCATCAGCCAGTTTTTTCTTAAAAAAGTACAAAATAACCCCAACCCCAACCACAGAAATCAGCAAAACAGGTAATGGAAAATTATCTGTTTTTTCTAGATTAGTAGGAATAAATTTTTGTTTATATGCTACCATCACAAAAAGTGCCGTTGCGTTATTGACAAAATGCCCAAAAATTGGATACCACAAATTCCCAGACCACAAATAAAGATAGCCCAAAAGCGCACCAAGCAACATTCGTGGCAAAAATCCAAAAAATTGAAAGTGAATAGCAGAAAAAATAGCTGCTCCCACCCACACGCCTACATGTGCGTTGCTGGTAATACGTGTTAGATGCACCTGAATAAGCCCACGAAAGACAATCTCTTCACCCACTGCAGGAATAACTGCTACCACAAAAAAAGCTAGAAAAAGTTGTGTATTGTTCTCTATTCCTACTAAAAACTCTGTGAGTTGTTGCGCTTTTAGTTCTGATTTGCGTGCAAAAGCATCAAAACTACCCAAATATAAACCTTGATTAAATTCTACCAAATAAGTTACCAAAGGCGTTAGAAAAAACATCAACACAAAAATTAGCAAAAAAAATAAAGGAAAGAGTTTTTTGTTTTGGTTTACTTCAAAAATTGATAATCCTTCCACCAAACGCATATAAGCAATCCCACCTAAAACAAAACCTACAAACATACCAATTCCTTGTGCAAAAAGTACGCTATTTCGTGCTATACGCTGATTTTGACTAGCAAAAGGCGCATCAAAAATAGCAGACATAGCCTTCATATCCAAACCAAAAAAGTAATCTATCAACACATACGCCAACGACTGCCCCACAATAAGGCTACCAAAAACAACAAAAATCACCACCACAAGCCCAAACAACGGCGACAAACGAGAAGGAAAACCAAAAGAAATATTATTTGACATTATTTGAATTGTGAATTGTAAATTTTGAATTGAATACAAAAAATTTGATATAAAATATACAGAAAAAAGTGTTAAATTTGCGCAAAGATACGCTAAATTTTAATGATTTTAGGAGAGATGGCAAAAATAAGAAATATTGATTTGGGAGATTTCCCGCTTTTGCTTGCGCCTATGGAAGACGTAAGTGATCCTCCTTTTCGTGCAGTTTGCAAAGAAAATGGAGCAGATTTGATGTACACAGAGTTTATTTCGTCTGAAGGACTAATAAGAGATGCTGCAAAAAGCGTTCAAAAGCTAGATATTTTTGAATATGAACGCCCTATTGGTATCCAACTTTTTGGCTCTGAAATTGGCGTAATGCGTGAAGCGGCAGAGATTGCCACACAAGCAAATCCTGATTTGATAGACATCAATTATGGCTGTCCAGTCAAACAAGTAGCTTGTAAAGGTGCAGGTGCAGCACTTTTGAGAGACATTCCCAAAATGGTAATGATGACTTCTGAAATTGTCAAATCTACCCATTTGCCCGTTACTGTCAAGACAAGGCTTGGTTGGGACGACGAAACAAAGAACGTAATGGAAGTAGCAGAACGCCTGCAAGATATTGGTATTGAGGCACTTACTATTCACGGTAGAACTCGTGTGCAGATGTACAAAGGCAATGCAGATTGGACTTTGATAGGAGAAATTAAGAAAAATCCACGTATCAAAATACCTATTTTTGGAAATGGTGATATTGATAGCCCAGAAAAGGCTTTGGCGTACAAAAATCAGTATAATGTTGATGGTATTATGATTGGACGTGCTTCTATTGGCTATCCTTGGATTTTTAGAGAGATAAAACATTTTATGAAAACAGGTGAACATTTGCCTGCGCCTACTTTGCAGGAACGCATAGATGTTTGTACCAAACACGTAGAATTTTCTATCAAATGGAAAGGCGACAAACTTGGTATTTTAGAGATGAGAAGGCATTATACTAATTATTTCCGCAATTTTGACCACTTCAAAGCCTTTCGTATGCGTCTTGTGGAAGCAGACACCATACAAGAAGTACGAGGAATTTTGGAGGAAGTTGTGGAGTTTTATAGTAGAGATTTGATAGAGGTTTAAAATTCTAAAATCAAAATACAATGGAATATAATCTTCAAATACAACTTAGTTTTGAGCAATTACTCAAAATGATTTTGCAGTTGCCAGCCATAGAAAAAAAGCAATTAATAGCAGCAATAATACAAGATAATGAGCCAAATAATGATATTAAAGCCACTATTCAGACGAAAACTATTAAGGAGCTTTTAGCAAAAGATTACCAATATCCTGCTAAAAATTCACAACTTTTAGTGGGTGCTTGGGATACTAATGAGCCAATAGAAATGCTTTTAAATTTGAAAACTAAATGAAATACGTTTTAGATACAAACACACTTACCAATTTCATTTTTTTATATTTCCATAATCCAAAGAAAAACGTATTTGAGGCTCTGCATAGCTACCCTGCAAATTCTCATTTAGTCCTTTGCTATAAATTACTCTGAAATTTAGCTTACTAGCAATATGAATACCAACCTCCACAGATGCACCAAAAAGCGTAGAAGGTACTTTCTCGCCAAAAACTTCTGTAACTTTACTTTGCTTTTGCGTGCAAAAGAATAATTTTGGTTGAAAATAAAAAATACCCAAATTATTAGGATTTTCGTTTGCCAGCCAAGCTCCTGTTTGGAAATAAACACCCACATCACTATAAAACGACACAAAAGGCACAATTTCTTGTTTGTTATTTTGCCCATTGATAAGGCGTATGCTTGTATGATAAGAAAAACCTGCGTGAGTTATCTCGCTGGTTTTGCCTACATATTTCCTAAAACCTCTATGATTACGGCTCAAAGACGCACTTATTGTACCTCCAATAGGATTTATCAGACTACCAAAAATACCTATTTTGCTTGTATCTTGTTTTATGGTGCTACCAGAAAGCGACATACAAATATACAAAGGTACGTGATAGCCAGCAGGCTCTCCAATATGCACTTTTATAAGTTGTGCGCTTGCCTGAAAACTACCATTTGTGAAAATATCTAAATAGCTTTGGTCTAAAAAACTAGGCTTAGGGAGTTTTGGTAATGTTTTTATAGTATCTTTTTTAATGCTATCCTTTGGCGTTTGCAGCGTTTTATGCTCTTGTATATGCGTGCTTAGGACTTGCGCATATGCTTGTATAGGCATAAGCACACAAGAAAAACCGCCCATAGCTACGCAAAGCCACAAAAAGAGGCGTGAAAATACGTAGCACATAAGAGGGGAATTTTAAAAAAGTTTTAAGGTAGCCACTTTAAAAGTAACTAAATTCTAGTGAGATTTTACCTTAGTCCATAGCCAAAACCAACAGAAAAACCGCCTAAATTCACTTTGGGAGCATCTTGTAGTTCCTGTCCGTTGCTTTTCCAGTTATAATTGGAAATAGGCAAGGCATACATAAAGTTAAGTGACATAGCACTTTTTTTACCTGATTTAAGAATGAGCCTTGTGCCAATAGTTGCACCAAAACTTTCATTAGTGATAGTCGTACCAGTTGCTATTGGGTTACTAAGCGCAGTTCCAAAAGTAATAGTATTTGTATTTTTTTGAATTGATACATTATTACTTTGTGTATTTATACCAGCCATAGGCATCAAAATAAAACGTTTAGAAAGATTAAATTCATAACCATACAAAATATCAGTACGAAATTGGCTAAAACTTGTAGTTTTGCTATTGTCGTTGTTAATATTTCTTGGTGCATATGCAATACCTAAAACTAGCATAATATTGTGTCTTTTGCCAGAAACACCTAAAATTGATTGTCCGCAAAGAAGATTCGTATTTAAGCTATTAAAGCCCGCATCAGTTAGTTTTTTGTTAAAATTCTCTGCTTGCATCCGTTGGCTACCAAATCCAATAGTTGCGTAAAATCTTTTCTTTGTGTTGGTGCTATCTTGTGCGTGTGCTAATATGCTACAAAAGCATAAAGCACAAATAAGTATTAGAATATTTTTCATTAGGATTTATTTTTTATTTTTCTTTGAGGCTTTTTCTTCTTCTTTTTTGATTTGTGCTTTTACCGTCATAAGAGCAAAGGAACAGTCTGGCTCATTTGCAACTTTTTCATCAACTGTTGCTTTGTCTGCATCAGACAATTTTTCGTACATTGGTTTGATTGCTTTTGCACATTCTTTAGTGTTTCTTAAACTTTGGTAAAATTCATTTGTCTGCATACCTTCTGCAATGGTTTTTTTCTCTATATCTGTATATTTTTCCATATCTTTTTTAAGAGTCTTACTCGCTTGGGTAGCACCTTGTACTATAACAGTAGATATCATATTCTTAGCCACAGGATGTAAGTCTTTTACATTAAGACCACAATCACATAGTTTTTTATTTATTTCTTCTATTTGACCAAATGTAGTAGAAGTGGATAAAAGAACAAACAAAGCAATAATTATAATATTTTTCATCTTATTTTATGGTTATAGTTTTTAAGTATATTTGTTTAAATTTTGTGTTTTGTAGAAAAAAATCCGCAGGATAGTAAATGAATTTTTTAGTATTTGTAAGACTTCTCAATGTACTATTTAACTTTTTCTTAGTAGGACGAAATTTACAGAACTCGGATTCATTTAGAATTTTAGCCACAAATTCAGAGCAATATAAATTTTCATTATCAAGCCTAAATTGATGGTCAAATTCAATTTTATTATTCAGATATTTTTGTAGTAATAGTTTTATTTTTTTTATTTCTCCTTCACTACTTTCTAATTCCCAAATTCCTAAATAAAATATTTCTGGTGATTCAGTAAATTCACTCCATTTTTCCACAATCAAGGAACTATTATTTTGCTTTTGGGTATTTGAAACATTATAAATTTTTAGGCTATCATTTTCTACATAACCTATTCCAATGTGTGTGATATTTTTATTTGAAATATTAAAACCGTCACCAATAAGACTTCTTTTTAGCGTTGTTCCTCTACATACCACATAAATACTATTCTTTGGAAGAATATTTTGAGAAAAACCTACTTGATTAAAAAGAACTAGCAAAAAACAGTTAAATAAAACACTTTTCATAGTTATTTATTTAAATTTCGTAACAGTGATATGCACTGTTACGAAATTTTTAATTTATTTAGCTAATTCAGCACAAGCACTTCCTAAAGCAGCTCCAAACACACCCCAACCAGGTCCACCAAGTACACCACCTAATATACCTCCACCTATGTCCGCCAAGACAACTGCAAGTTTTCCATTTGTACTGTTTGGCTCACCAATCCACATTTTACTTGAATATCTAGCAACAGAACTGGCTCCAAAGATTATTTCTTTCTCGTTTTTTGGCAAATCAGCATTTTTAATTTTAACTTCGTAAGCAACTATTAACGCATAGACTTCTTCATAAGATGAGTTCTTTCCTTGCGCATTAGAAATAATTCCCAATAGTTCATTCAACTTTGCTTTTGTACCATTGCTAATGTTTGTAGCAGCAATCAGATTTTTAAACTGATTGGGATAATCTGCAAAACCTTCTTTCACTTGTGCTTCAGTTATTGTAGGGATTTGAGTTCCAAATCTTGTTGAATAATCTGCGTTAGCCAAAGTAATAGCTTTTACTTGCTCAATCACTTGAGAAATAGATGATTTTTTACCTCCATTCTGTTGAATAAATTTTGATAATACTTCATTGTGGATTTTTCCCACATAATCAAACTCATTTTGAGGATTTGATTGTGCTTGCGCACCAACCACAAAACTAAGCAAAAAAATTGCCATTGCAAATACTTTTTTCATTTTTTTAGATTTTTTTTGAATTGATGAATTTTGATGTAGATAGTTGCAACTCTTTGGCACAAAAGTAGTGGGTCAAAAGGGATATTCCTATTCACTTTACGCATACTTACGCATAATTCAGAAATATTTACGCATAATTTGAATATATTAAAAATAATTCTTAATTTTGTACTTATGAAAAGCTAACAAAATAAATTATCTACCTATTACCCAAATTATTTATGTTACAAGACGGAGCAAAAATCTACGCAATGCGTAAAAAGACAAAAGGTCTCACACAAACAGAAATGGCAGAATATTTGGGCATCACCCAGTCAAGCTATCATAGGATAGAAAAAGAAAGCATAGACGTTGATTTGGAAACAATCCAAAAAATAGCTAAAAAACTAGAAACAGACCCAAAACACATTATCAATGAAAAAGAAATAAAAGAATTACAAAGAGTTTTTAACCAAAACATTGAAAATAACTTTGGTAGTGCCAATAGTGGTATTTTTAGCTCTGAAAGCAACTCACAAGTTGTTGAGGCTGTTCAAGATTTACGCAAAATGTTTGAAACTTTACAAGGTGCAGTTTCTGTATGGCTGGAAAAGCTACCAAAATAAAAAAAACCTAAAAACACATTCTAAATAATTTAGAATGTGTTTTTAGGTTTTCTACGCTTTCTATGTGCCTATGTGGTTAAAAAAATTGACAAAAATCATTCATGTCTCAAATTGTCAGCAGGATTATATTGTGTGGCTTTTTTAGCAGGATAAAAACCTGCTAAAAGTCCTACAAGCAAACAAACTACAAACGGAAAAATAACCGCAAGTGGTGTGATAATTGTCAGAATATCAGCAAAATAGGCAATTAGTTTGCTTGACAATAAACCTAAAAATACTCCTCCAAAACCTCCAATAAGACAAATACAAACAGCTTCTATTAAAAACTGCATCAAAATATCTGCTTTTTTTGCGCCACAAGTCATTCTAATGCCTATTTCTCGTGTGCGCTCCACCACAGATGCCAGCATAATATTGGCAATTCCAATACCACCCACCACCAACGCAATACCTGCAATAATGCCCAAAACTACCCTCAAAAGTGATTGAGTACGTTGTTGTTGCCTTATTAGTTCTTCTGGAATAATTACTTTAAAGTCGGTTTGCTTTTGGTGGCTACGTTTCAAAATGCGCCCAATAATTTCAGCAGTTTTTACAATTTGTTGATTATCATTGACTTGTATTATTAGTCTATCTATTTGGTGATAATTTTGTAGTTGATTTGAAGAGGTGTTGTCATTATGATTGGTAGCTTCTATGCTTAGGGGCGTGTTTTTTCCTCTATTTTGATAAGACAACAAAAAACTACGAATAGGCACATAAATATCCAAATTATAATTCCTAATGCCAAGCTCCGAAATAGGGTTTTTTTCTACAATTCTTTGCTCCAAAACCCCAACAACGCATAAAAGTTTATTACCACATTTTACGTATTTGCCTAGACTATTTTCTGCACCAAAAAGTTTAGCTTCCAAATGTTGTCCAATAATACATACATCATCAATAGGAGAAGAAAATGTTACATTAAATTTTCTTCCTTTGATAATATTAAAGTTAGAAATCTTAAAAAAATCATCTTCAACTCCTATTAACGTGGTTTTTAGTTGTTTTTGATGATAAAAAACGCTTGTTTCTAGTAGCACTTCTGGGCTAATATGATGTTCATTTGGTAAGATTTTGCGTATTATTTCTGCATCTTTCAGGCTTAAACCATTAGAAATATTGCGTATTTGGGTACTATTATTTTTTGGAGAATTATCTTGTTGATTTGTTTGCTGATTATTTTGTTGATTTCCATTGACAAGATTAGGCACAACAAGGATATTATTTGTGCCAATAAGCTCCATTTGGTTGATGAAAGCCTGTTCTGTTCCTTTATTGATAGCGAGCATTGCAACGAGTGATGCCGTACCCAAAAACACACCTAACGCAGACATAAATGCCCTAAAACGGTTTTCTTGTAACGCATCTAGGGCAATAAAAAAATTGGTTTGGAGGCTATTTAGGAATGAATTTTTAATGATAAAAAATTAAATAGATGTCAAAATTGTATAAAAAATAACGTCAAACAACATAATTTGTAATTTTTAATTCGTAATTGATTTAATTGGTACAAAGGTTTTTGTATTTGGATTTTGTGGACTTGACAAGAAAACTTCATCATCTGCGTCCAAACCTTGCAAAATAATGGCTTCTATTTCATTGGTTTTTCCTACCAAAACTTGCTTTTTGAGTATATTTCGTCCATCTTTCACAAAAACATACACAATACCTTGTGTATCACTATGCAAAGCCTCCAACGGAATAGTTTTTACGTTCTTCATTTCCTCACAAATAATGGCACAATTTGTAGTCATTGTGGGGCGTAAAAGAGCTTGCGCTTTAGCATTTGTATTGATGAGTTCTATTTTTACCTCAAAAACTTTCGCTTCAGAATGTGGTCTTTGCTCACCAATAGTGGCAATTTGCATTATTTTTCCTTCTATTTTCTGGTCTGGCAAAGCATCAATACTAACACGCACTTTTTGCCCAATTAAAATTTTACTAATATCAATTTCACTTACATAAGTACGAGCCACAAGTACAGACATATCAGGAAGAGTAGCTACACAAGCGTCCCAAGCACTTACTTGACTGCCAACTGTTTTTTTCTGACCATTCCATTCACGCTGGTAAATCACCATTCCGCTTGCAGGCGCACGTATGGTGAAATTCTCCATCAAACTCATTAAGGTTGTTTGTTTGTAATCTTCTTCTAAGAGCATTGCAGCTACATCAGACATTTTGCCGTAGGCTTGTTGTTGCCTGATTTTATACACAGAAACGGCTTGCTGGTGACTTTCTTTTGCCTTTTTTAGGTCAAATTCTGCTTGTTGAATAACGACAGACGTTTCATACTTAACATTTTTTAGCTGGTTTTCTTTTTCCTTAACAAGGAAAAGACGAGAAATAACTTCATCTCTTTCCAAACGTAGGTTTAAGGAAGTATCTAATCTGTTTTGACTAAGCAAATTGCGCATTTTCTGGATTTCTACTTCTGAAATACGTAGTTTTTCTGCTATTTCTGATTTATCCAAAGAGGCAACATAATCATTTTCTTTTACAATAGTGCCTTCTGGAACTAAGTCAGCTATTTTTACCTGAAAAATACGAGCCTCACGCAAGGCATCAGGCGCATTGATTTTGACAGAACTTTTTGCCTCTAGCTCACCAGTTGCTGTTACAACAATCTCAAAATCTCCTTTTCGTACCCCCACAAGAATATCTGTATCTCGTATTCCGCCACTTCTATACCAATAAGAAAGTAGGAAAAATACAAAAATTGAGCCTGAAGTAATATAAATGATGCGTTTGTTCACCCTTTATTTTGTTTTGTTGAATGAAGACAAATATGAAAAAATACATATAGAAAAATATAAATCAAAACAAAAAAGTAAAGACTATTTTCTATTTTTAATAATTCAAATTTACACAAAAACGTTCAAAAAAGCAAGCACCATTGAGAATTCGCTGGCATCTATTGAGAATTCGCTAGAAAAAGGATAAAATAACTGTTTTTATGTACTTATCTAATGAGCAAATGTTGTGCAAAAAACATAAAAATCACCTAACCTTTTTCTATGAAATAGGAATTTTTTTTAACTCGTAATGGAAATAACTATTTTTCAAAAATTATTGACTTTCAGAAAATATTAAGTGTTTTTACAAATCTAAAATTACCTTTCACAAACTAAAAGGTTATTCTCGTAAATTTTTAATGTTTTTCCGTTTGGTTTATTCTTATATTTGAGCATAGTAAAAACAGTCCAAATTCTAATTCTTTCTAATTCTTAAAAAAACTTATGAAATCTCACGAAGTAGACCACAAAATCATTGGTAGCGATATTCAAATTGTTGAAATTGCACTAGACCCAAACGAAACTGTCATTGCAGAAGCAGGTGCAATGCTTTATATGGAAGATGGTATCACATTTGAGGCAAAAATGGGTGATGGTGCGGAAGCTGAAAAAGGCTTTTTTTCCAAATTGCTTGATGCAGGCAAGCGGGTAGTATCTGGTGAGTCTGTATTTTTGACACATTTCACCAATAAAGGTAATAAACTGGCACATTTGGCTTTTGCACCAGCATATCCAGGAACTATTTTTCCTGTTGATTTGGGCAAATTTCCAAATAATACCATTATTGCACAAAGTGATAGTTTTTTGTGTGCAGCATTGGGTACAAAAGTTTCTATGCACTTTAATAAGAAACTTGGTGCAGGTTTTTTTGGCGGAGAGGGCTTTATTTTGCAAAAATTGCAAGGTGATGGAATGGCGTTTTTGCACGCAGGAGGCACTATTATGGAGAAAACACTCAACAACGAAACTATACGAATAGATACAGGTTGTATTGTAGCTTTTGAAGAAGGTATTGATTTTGATATTGAGCGTGCAGGTAGCCTTAAATCTATGTTTTTTGGTGGTGAAGGTATGTTTTTGGCAACATTGAGAGGAACAGGAAAAATTTGGTTACAATCTATGCCATTTAGCAAATTGGTACAATCATTGGCAAAAGAAATGCCTTCTCAAGGGGGAAGCAGTAGTAAAGAGTCGTCTGCCATAGGAACACTTACCAATCTTTTTAGCAAATAATCATCTGAATTAAAAAAGACTTGCGTCAAGTAAGTCTTTTCTAAAGCAAAAAATCAAAGACTAAACTCATTATCACATAAAAAAAGCCTTTAATATTAAATTAAAGGCTTTTTTGTGGGAGTTGAGGTTTCCGAACTCCTAGCCTTAAAATTGCTTATACGTTGTTTTAGTGCGTGTTCTCTGGCTTACTAGAGAACTGGGCAACCGAATTAGTAACCTAAATATAAAAAAAAATATAATCATATAACAAAAACGCTACTACAATTATAAATAAATTCATACATATATTACTACGCTTTTACTCGGTCACCTAACGCTTTGACAAACTTTCAATAGTAGTCAAATAGATTTCCTCCCTGCGCTTTAAGTTTTTGGTTTCCTCCT
>JAYVHJ010000237.1:0-1557 GCA_043771315.1 Raineyaceae bacterium | reverse complement strand
AAACACTTTTGCACTTTCTATGCACAATGTACGACCAGGGTCTCCAGACCACGGGGCTAGCCAATATTTTTCATAGCCACCGTTTGAATTTTCTACAATACATTTTTCTTTTTTCATTTGCTTTTCCTTTTAAATTTTTCAGTTTGTTTTTTGTTATTCTAAAATGGGCATTCATTATCTTCTTCCACTAGTATGGCATCAGTAATCAATTTGCTTAATTCCTCATTGCTTTTTGCCATTTGTACAGGAAAGCTTTCAGGGTTTTCCGCAAAAGTTGGCTCTGCAATATCCCTAAACCTGCGTGTAGTCTTATCAAAATAAAATTCACAACTCCCAATAAAACCTATTTCCTCAAATTTTATTTTTTGTACATATACTTCCGTTTTGGTACTCACCATATTTCTATATACCGTAATAATATTATCAGCTTGATTTGGAAAGTCAGACGAGTGAGCAATATCATAAATGGAAGGTACATCAAAGATATAGACTTCTCCACCTTTTGTAGTGCCATCATTAAAGACTTCTTTTCTAGATTTAGACATTTTTCGTGGGTGTGCCACCAAAAATATGTGAATATCAAGTTCTACTTTTAGCTGATTTAAACGTGTGAGAATATCATTTATGCCGTTAAGGTCTGATTGACTATTATCTCTCTTTATTCTGTTGAATGGGTCAATAACAATGGCATTAACACCATATTTCTGAACTATCCCTTTTATTGCCTCTTCTAAGTTTTGGATGCTTGGCGTTTTCATATCCAAATAAAACATTTGCGTAGAAAGCCAATCAAGTGAGTTTTCCAAAGCATTTAACCCAACAACATTGGGATACTGCCTACCTGTGCTTTTCATTTCTTGTGCTTCTTCTGGTGTTGGAAACCTTTTACCTTCTTTTGATACTACAAATTCTTTGATAAGTCTTCTAAATTCTGCCCATTCTGGAGAATAAAAGCCAAATTTCCAGTCGTGGAGTTGTGAGAGTTTTAAGCAAAGTTGGTTTAGAAATATTGATTTTCCGTGATTGGTGATACCAGTTACAATAGTTATCTGTTTAGTTTTGAAGGACATCATTTTGTCAAATTCGCCCAAATCACACGTTTTACCACGTTCCACACCATTTATGTACAAATCCATAATATCATTGTACGAATCTCCAACCGTTACCACACCCTCAATTTTTGGTATTTCAGAAGTATTAAGACACTCTAATAATGTTTCTGGGCTTTCTGCCACCAAAAGCTCATTAGCATCTTTATAACCTCCAAAATCAACTAATTTACACTTATATTTACCAATTCTGCGCATTAGCTCCGCCTGCAGTTTATGTCCGTTCTCGTCATTATCTACAGCAAGATAGAAAATCTCTATTTTTTGTAGCGTTTCCCAAGCATTTGCCCAAAATGTAAGGTTGCCAGCACCATTAGGCACAGATATTGAAGGAATAGGATTTTGCAGGTGTTTTTGACACTCGTCAAAGCTCATTTTATCTTCCTCTCCTTCAGTAATAATTACGCTTTTACTATCTTTTATTTGATCAATTCCATAGAAGTTCAGC
>JAYVHJ010000236.1:0-3574 GCA_043771315.1 Raineyaceae bacterium | reverse complement strand
TGGCGCGACAACGAGCGAGCCGTCAAAACCCATCAGGATCGTATAACCATCGGGTGCTGCGCTTGCCACTGCTTGGGTGCATTGTAGGCACAAGAAGGAGCGTTACATAGATACCAATTGCCATAGGAACAAGTACCAAAGTTTTGGTATAAAGTTCCCAATTACCTGTTTTTTTGAGGTTATTGCTTGTGAAATAGTTATCTACTGATCTTTTAAGCGAGTTATAAAAATCTGCCTTTCTATTAAAAATTACTTTTGCCATAAATTATATGATATTTTAAGAATTTAGATAATGTTTTTTAAGTTGATAAAATTTTAAACAATATTTTCCACTAAGAGAATGTTTAAAAGGAATGTTTTATTTTAGGTATATTTTTATGATATATAAATTCATAGTTATTCAAAAACCACTTTTATCTATATTATAACAAGCATTTTAGCGAATGTATAAAGATAAAAGTGGTTTGTTTTTCAGTAATAATTTTTTATTATTGAAATTTTATTTTTTGAGATAAATTATTTTGGCTGGTTGTCTTTATTTCCACCAAAAAAGCTACCCAAAATCCCCCCAATATCTAATTTGCCTTCACCGCCTACGGCAGCTAAAATGCCTTGTAGGCTAAAGCTATTGTCTTTTTCATCATTTGTTTTATTGACAAAATTTGCCATTATTGTTGGAAGAAGAGAGTTTGCAATACCAGTTGCGGTTTGTTCATTCATACCAAATTTTGTAGCAAAATTGCCCACAACGCTAGAAATCATACTATTCATAATAGGATTTCCTTGATTGTTTTGTGCATTTACGACAGTACCGTCAGCATTTTGCTGATTATTTCCTTGAAACATTTGTAACAAAGAGTTTACGTTTCCGTTGGCTACTTGTGTTTGAAGTACCGCAAAAATTGAAGATGCCACAGATGAAACTGCTTCTTCGTTGTGTTCGTTAGGAACGGCTGCATTATTGACAATTTGCTCGCCAGAATGCTCTTTTACCAAATTTATTAGTTGTTCAAACATAGAAATATAAATTTAATTATTAGAGATAATATTAGACAAATATAAGATTATCTTTTTACTTTTCCTAGAAAAATAAAAAAAATCACAATTCACAACTCAATTCACAACTATTTATAAACCTAAATCTTCTCTAATTTGTATAGCCTTTTGAGATAAAACCTTTGTAACTGTTTCAAAATCTTCTTTTTTAAGCAAGTCTTGGCGCAAACCAACATAAAATTTTATTTTTGGTTCTGTGCCAGAAGGACGTGCCGAAATTTTGCTACCATCTTCCGTAAAAAACTGCAAAACATTTGATTTTTCAGGAAAATCCAGCGTTTTTTGTTCTCCTGTCAAAATATTTTTTTCTATAAGTGTCTGAAAATCTTTGATAAGCACCACTTTTGAGCCAGCAAGTGCAATAGGTGGCGTATTACGGAAATCTTGCATCATTTTTTTGATGTCTTCTGCACCAGAAATGCCTTTCATGGTAACAGAAATCAATGTTTCATAATAATACCCATATTCTACATACATTTCTTTCATCATTTCATACAAGGAAATGCCGTTTTCCGCAGCATAGGCACATATTTCTGCTACAATAGCTGCTGCTGCAATACCATCTTTATCTCTAACGAAATCCCCAATCATAAAACCATAACTTTCCTCGCCACCAGCAATAAAAACCTCGTTTTTTTCGTGTTGTCTTATCACATCAGCAATATATTTGAAACCTGTAAGTGTGTTGTAACACGCCACACCCATTTTTTTAGCCATATTATCCATTAGTTCAGTCGTAACAATAGTTTTCACTATATACTGATTTCCTGTAATTTTTCCTGCTTTTTTCCAAGCATTAAAAAGATAATATAAAATCAAACTTCCAGTCTGATTACCATTTAAAAGCACAAATTCTCCTTTTTCATTTTTTACGGCTATGCCCAAACGGTCTGCATCTGGGTCTGTGGCAAGCACCAAATCAGCGTTGATTTCTTTGGCAAGTTTAAGCGCAAGCGTGAGAGCTTCCGCCTCCTCTGGATTGGGAAAAACCACCGTAGGGAAGTTTCCATCAGGTTTTTCTTGTTCTTTGACCACACTCACTTGCTCAAAACCCAGCATTGCAAGCACCTGTGGCACTTGCGTAATACCTGCACCGTGCAGAGGCGTATAGACAATTTTGAGATTTTTATGTTTTTTGATGATGTCTTTATTGATAGATTGTGCCAAGACTTGCGCTTGATAAAGTGCATCTATTTCTTTTCCAATGACATGTATATTCTCTTTAACTCCTTGGAAATTAACATCTTCTATTTTTATTTTTGCTATTTCGTCAATTACGTTTTGGTCGTGAGGTGCGACAAACTGTGCTCCATCATCCCAATAGGCTTTATAACCATTATATTCACGAGGATTGTGGGAAGCAGTAACCATAACACCACTTTTGCAACCTAAATGCCTAATAGCAAAAGACAATTCTGGGGTAGGGCGCAAACTCTCAAAAATATACGTGTCAAAGCCACTCGCAGAAAATACATCAGCCACAATATTAGCAAAAAAAATGCTATTATTGCGACTGTCGTAGGCAATAGCAACTTTTATTTTATTATTATTTAGTACACCATTTTCATTGATAGGAAAGCATTTTTTGATATAATTAGCAAGTCCTTGCGTAGCCATTCCAACTGTATATTTGTTCATACGGTTTGAACCAACGCCCATAATACCACGCAAACCGCCCGTTCCAAACTCTAAATCTTTATAAAAGGCTTCTTTTAGTTCATTTTCTTTATTTTCAGAGATGAGTGTTTGTATTTCATCTTTAGTATTTTGGTCGTAAGCACCTGAAAGCCAAGTGTTTATTTTATTTTGAATATTTTGTTCTAGCATAATTTTTTATTTGTTTATTGTCCCTTCCCCACGTTTCACGTGGGGTTATGATTGTTAAACCCTTTCAGGGTTTTTGTGTTGTCAGGTGTTTCCACCTGACAACAAATGCGCTTTTTATTGTCATTTATTGAAGTCGGGGGGAAACACCCAACTTCACGAGAATGTCTTGTATTTACCTCACACTTCACTCCTCACACCTCAAAAACCTTCTTTTGTGTCTTCAAACCACACTAATTTTCCCATTAAAAGGGCTATTTCTCCCCAACTATTGATGTTTTCATAGGCAACACAAGCAACACTACAAGGTGAAAAGCTACCCAAATTTACCCTGCTAATTTTCTCCAAAAGATAAGAAATATAAGGATTATGACCAACCAAAACAATGGTATTGTATTGATTATCAATATTTTGTATATAACTTATCCAATCTTTAGTGGTGGCAATATACAAATATTTGTCTTGCTGTATATTCTCTGTAGGGAAGCCTAGATTTGAGGCAATTATTTTAGCAGTTTCCAGTGTGCGCAAGGCAGAACTTGTGCCTACAAAATCAGGAATAATGCCTTTTTTTTGCAAAATTTGCCCTATTTCATTGGCTTTGTCTATGCCATTTTGCGTTAATTTTCTATCAAAATCAGCTATTTCACTTGGGTTTTCTGCCTCTGCGTGCCTTATTAGAAGTATTTTTTTC
>JAYVHJ010000235.1:0-6359 GCA_043771315.1 Raineyaceae bacterium | reverse complement strand
AGAAACCATTTTTGCAAGAAAAAATTATTTTTACCCTGATTTACCAAAAGGTTACCAAATTACGCAAGATAAAACCCCTATTTGTGTAGGTGGAAATGTCATCATCAATCTTAAAGATAATCAAATAACATCAGAAAATCCAGAAGGAAAAACCATCAATAAAGAACATTCTATACGTCTTACTCGTATTCATTTGGAAGAAGATGCAGGAAAATCTTTGCATATTGATGGTGAAGAAGAATCTTTTATTGATTTGAATAGGGCAGGAGTGCCACTTATTGAAATTGTGTCAGAGCCAGACATTCGTAGTGCAGAAGAGGCACACGCTTATCTCACAGAAATCCGCAAATTAGTACGTTATCTTGATGTTTGTGATGGCAATATGGAAGAAGGTTCATTGCGTTGTGATGTTAATATTTCTGTGCGTTTGATAGGTGCGACAACACTAGGAACTCGTGCTGAAATCAAAAATCTTAACTCTTTTTCTAATGTAAAACGTGCCATTGAATACGAGTTTGAGCGTCAAACCGCACTAGTAGAACAAGGCATTACCTTTGGGCAAGAAACTAGAATGTTTGATGCTACCACAGGAACGACTACGTCCCTGCGTATGAAAGAAGCTATGAATGATTATAGGTATTTTCCAGAGCCTGACCTTACGCCTGTCGTAGTTGATAAAACTTGGATAGAACGTATCCAGAATTTGATGCCTGCGCTTCCTCGTGCGCTTTTCTTGAAGTTTACGAAAGAATATCATTTGTCTGATTATGATGCAGAAGTGATTACGGCAGAAAAAGAAACAGCTATGTATTTTGAGGAAATGTGTAAAATCACTAAAAACTATAAATCTGCTTGTAATTGGCTGACTGGAAACATTAAAGGTTATCTCAATGAACGCACTTTGGCATTAAATCAGTTTCCTATTTCTGCTAAAAATATGGCTGAAATGGTAAATTTGATAGATGCAGGTAAAATAAATCATAATATTGCCGCTAAACAGATTTATCCAAAAATGCTGGAAAATCCTGAAAAATCTGCTGAAATGATTGCCACAGAAGATAATTTACTGCTTTCTACAAATGTAGCTGATAATGAGGCTTTTAATTTGGAAATAGAAGGTTTTATTAGTGAAATTATGGCTAATTTTCCTGCAAAAGTGGCTGAATATAAAGCTGGGAAAACTGGGCTTTTGGGAATGTTTGTAGGAGAAGTAATGAAGAAAACAAAAGGAAAAGCCAATCCAAAAACAGTTAATGAATTGGTAGTTAAGCTATTAGATTTAGCATAAAACTTTAATATGAGAAGGAAAAAATGAAATCTCTAACGCCTTTAATGCTGATGTATTTGCTTTTAGCAATTTTAGGAGCGGTTTTGACTTGGTATTTTAATTTGAGTTATATGCTTACTTCTCCTGAAATGCCTACCGTTGCAGAGTTTTTTAGGCAGGGAACAGCTACACCACTTGCAGCAAGTCTTACATATGATTTGCTTGTAGGTGCAACTTGTGGCTCTATTTTTATGTTTGTAGAAGGACAACGGCTCAAAATGAAATACATTTGGGTGTTTTTGGTACTTGCTATTTTGGTGGCTTTTGCCTTTGCTTTCCCATTATTTTTATTTTTTCGTGAGAGAAAATTACAAGAAAATAATCCATAAAATTCAATAAAAACTAACAAAAATATGTCAAAGTTCTTAAATCCTTATACTGATTTTGGTTTTAAAAAACTCTTTGGAGAAGAGGCAAACAAGGATTTGCTTATTGATTTTCTTAACCAACTTTTGCCTGCACACCATCAAATCCAGTACTTAGATTTTAGAAATACTGAAATTATGGGTGATTTTGTAGAAGAGCGCAAAGCTATTTTTGATGTTTTTTGTATGTCCGCAACGGGAGAGCGTTTTATTGTGGAGATGCAAAAGGCAAAAACACATTTTTTTAAGGATAGAAGTCTGTTCTATGTTACTTTTCCTATTCGTGAACAATCACAAAAAGGACTTTGGAACTTCAAATTAACACCTATTTATTTTATTGCGGTGCTTGATTTTGTTTATGACGAAGCAGAAGACAAGCGTAAATTTCGTAGAGATGTGGTACTTAAAGACCAAGATGGAGATGTGTTTTTTGATAAATTAAATTTCAAATTTCTTCAAATGCCACTTTTTCACAAAAAAGAAACAGAACTTCTTACTAAATTTGATAAATGGTGTTATTTTTTAAAGCATTTGGAAGATATGGATAATATCCCTACAATTTTGAATGAGCCAATTTTTCAAAAAGCATTTGAAACCGCAGAACTCGCAGGAATGACTGAAAATGAACGCAATTTTTATGAAGAAAGTCTGATGAGTTATAGAGATATGCAAAATGCGCTGGATACAGCAGTTTATGATAATTTAATAGGAGTTGCTAAACAAATGAAACTATATAATGAACCCATAGAGAAAATCAAGCTTTATACAGGTTTATCAGAGGAACAGATAAAGAATATTAAATTATAATATTATGTCAGAAAATATTTTTGATTTTATTGATTATAAGAGAGATATGCAAAATGCGTTAGATACTGCCGCAGATGATAGGGGAAAAGAGAAGGATATTCAATTTATAAAAAATGCAATTACAGAAGGTTTTGATAATGTAATGATTGCTAGGCTTACAGATTTAAGTATTGAGCAAGTGGATGAAATCCGTAAAAAAATCAATAAAAATTAAAAAAATAACATTAAAAATGACTTTACACGAACTTTCCTTTTTGATTTCTGATATTTATTTGGTTGATGAAAAAGTTGAAAAAGCTGTTATTTCATCAGAGAGTAAAGAAAATCAACATCAACCAGAAAAATCAATAGAAAACAACGTCCAAAAATTTGATTTTGAGCATTTTATCCTAAAAAACAAATTGTTTCTGATTGTTTTGCAAAATAGAGATGATATTTATATCAAAAATGCTAAAAATGAACTCGCACTTGCCAATATTATGAAAGCAGTAGCAGGAAAACAAATTTTGGTAAAAGACAACGAAAGTTTTAAAGAAGATAATTGTTGCTTTATTACAAGTCAAAACCTCAAAGATATTGCAGAAAATGACCTTACAGGAGAAATAATCAAAGGATTAAATAATTATATAACAACAACACTTATCCAAAAAATATTTATATTTGACGAAAAATTAACAGAAGTTTCTCAAAAAATATTCTCAACAAAAAATATTCTTTATCTTTCGGAAAATATCCGCAATGATACAAGAGATAATATTACTTTTTTGCAGGTGCATTCTATTAGTGAAATAGAAAAAGATATCAACCACAAAAAAGCCCTCTGGAAAGAATTACAAGTAATGTTTAATTTGTGATGCGTAAGATTTTAAAAATTAACATAAAAATTAACACTTAAATCCCAATTAAAATGGCAATTCAGATAGAAGAAGACGAGAACAATGACTCGTATGACAACAATAATAATAACGACAACAATAGTGGCAGAGGTGGCTTTGGTGGAGGCGGAGGTTTAGGCAACATTATTGGAATGTTGTTGCCCTTCCTGTTTAGAAATCCTAAAATGGGGTTTGGTATTCTTATCATTGGTGGACTTGCCTACTTTGTGTATAGCAAATTCTCTGGAACAAGCAACAGAAATTCTAGTTCCCGAAATTCTAGCTCTATGGCACGTGGCGCAGATTTAAGCCCAAAAGTTTTTAGTGAAGCCTACGTTTTTGAGCCACTTTCTGCCACAGGAAACACACTTCCAGAACGTGTGACATTAGAACAATATGCACCAACTCGCAAAAGTCAAGGTGAACAAGGTTCTTGTGTAGGTTGGGGTAGTGCGTATGCCACACGTACCATTTTGGAAGCTGTTGCAACAGGTAAAAATCCTGATAATATTGCTTTTAGTCCATCTTTTTTGTATAATCAGATAGGACTTGCAGGCTGTCAAGGCTCGTATGTGCAACGTGCAATGGATAATATGCTACAAGTTGGCTCGTTGCCTTTTACAGAATTTCCTTATACAGACAAATCTTGCTCAAAAAAACCTAATTCAGCAGAATTGCAGGAAGCTGGTCAGTATAAAATGCGTGGTTCAAACCGCCTTACCAAAAAAGAAAATGATTTGGAAATTGATATGTTAGCAATGAAACAAAATATTGCTCATAAAGCTCCTGTTGTGATTGGAATGATGGTTGGAGGTAGTTTTATGCAAGATATGATGGGACAAAAAGTATGGAAACCAACGCAATCTGATATGAAAATGCGAGGTTTTGGAGGGCATTGTATGGCAGTTATTGGATATGATGATTATTTGGAAGGTGGCGCATTTCAGTTAATGAACTCTTGGGGAGAAGAATGGGGACAAAATGGACTTGCTTGGGTGCGTTATGCTGATTTTAAACATTTTGCCAAAGAAGCGTATGGCGTTTTTCCTTTGAGAGATGCTAGAAAGCCTGCAAATACTGTTTTTAGTGCAAAAATTGGTTTGATGCTCAATGAATCTAAACAAAATATTGCTTTTAAATTGGTTGCAGGCGCAGCCGCTGGTAATGTTTTTGAAAGTGTGCAAGCACTTAATAAAGCTGATAAAAAAGGCTCAAAATTCAAAATTCAGGTTACAAATTCAGAAGAATGTTATACTTATGTTTTTGCAGAAGAAAACAACGCTAGTAAAGTGCTTTTCCCTTATACAAAAAAACATTCTCCTTATTGTGGTATTACAGGTACACGTTTGTTTCCAAAAGATTATAGTATGTTTCCTGATGCGGTGGGAGCAAAGGACTATATGGCTGTCGTTATGACTAAGCAAGCCATTGATTCTGATGCACTTAACAAAAGAATAAACAACTCTAAACGTGCTACTTTTGCAGAAAGAGTAAACGAAGCATTGGCGCAAGAAACCACAAAAGGAACTTTCCAAGCAGGAAATTTGGTTGAAGTGCAAGGCGCAAACGACAATAAAAATGCTATTGCAATTATTTTGGCAATAAATAAAAAATAAAAAAGCCCCTAACCCAAAGGGGACAATGCAGAATACAGTATTAAAATCCTGAAAGGATTTAACTATCATAACCTCACGTGAAACGTGGGGAACACGTAATAATAACTATCTCAAAATAAATAAACAATGAAGAATAATAATTTTAAAGCCTATTTATTGGCTGGATTTGTGGGAATAAGCCTTTTTTCTTGTAAAGAAGAAAAAAAAGACCAAACACCTGTTTTTAAACCTGAAATAGTGGTTTCTGGAAACTACACAGGACAAATCAATGATGCTTATGTTACATTAGAAAAACTCAATGCAATGAGTTATAATTTTGATTATAAGATTATTGATAGCGTGAAAATTGTTGATAAAAAGTTTTCTTTTAAGGTAAAAGGAGATTCTGCGGAGAATTATAGGCTTTATTTTTCTGTTACAGGCAATGTAATTCCAATGGTTTTGGGTGGTCAAGATGTGAGTATTAAGGATATTAATTTCGCAAATTTGGAAAAATCTTACACACTTGCAGGTACAAAAGATATGGAAAATCTCAATAAAATTCATAACCTTTTGGGCAGATTTGCACTAGAAGCAGGCAAAATGCAAATAATGTTAGATTCTGCACAAGCAAAAGGTGATGAAAAAATGCAAAAAACAATAATTACAGATAGCAAAAACTTAAAAAATAAGTACATGGACGAAGCAAAAAAAGAATGGGACACAATGTTTCCTTCTGTTGGTGTGTGTTTTGCGCCTGCTTTGCTAGACCCAACCGACAACAACGACCTAAAATATCTCCGTTCTCTTTCTGCTAAAATGAAACCAGTTGCTACATCACCAGCCAAAAAACGCTTTGTAGAGTTTGTAGATGCTATTGTAGGAGCAGGAGAGCAGGTTACACCAGAAAAAATGGATAAACTCAAAGGGAAGTAGAATTTAAAATCTCACCTAAAACAATAAAAAAATGAGAAAGATATTATCATTGATAATCATTGACATATTTGCTGCAATTATTAAGCTAACAATTGGTGGGCTTTTTACATCTTCTTGCAAAGAAACAAGCAAAAAAAGTCCGCAAAAAACAGAAATAGTTGCTAAGGAAACTAAACCTGCGGAAGTTGACAAACCTGCAGAGATACCTGTTGAAGTAAAGGCAGGTAGAAATTATGATTATTATGATGACCTTCTAAATTCACCAGAAGGAATGAATGAGAATTTTAAAAAAGAGTGGGGTATTCTTTATAAAAACAAGACCAAGGAAGAAAAAGAAGAAGAAATTAGGAAAAGACAAGAACTTGGTGCAAAATTTGAGAAAGAGATAGAACAAAAAGAATTGGAAAAACAGCAAAAACAAACTGTTGAGTACCAAACTATTGAGAAGCAAAAA
>JAYVHJ010000234.1:0-2893 GCA_043771315.1 Raineyaceae bacterium | reverse complement strand
TTGGGGACTTGGGCTGACACTTGCCAAACGCATTGTAGAAGATTATCATAAAGGAAAAATCTTTGTCAAATCATCAGAAATCAATAAGGGAACGTGTTTTAGAATAATTTTACCAAAAGAATTGAAAAAATAATTGTAGATTTTGTGTTTCTTAGTGCCTACTTAGTGTGTATCTCTTAATGTTCTTAGTGGTAAGAAAATTATCACTTAAAAATAAATAATTTGGTCCGCAATATTTTGCAATTCTTTTCTGTGAGAAACAAGCAAAATAGTTGGTTTTTGTGGCAAATCACGTAGTTTTTGGATAATTTCTGTAATTATTTTTTCGTCAAGATGATTGGTTGGTTCATCAAGTATCAAAAAACGAGGATTTCCCAAAATAGCACGAGCCAGCGCAATACGCTGAATTTGCCCACCCGACAGGCTTTTTTCTGGGAAAATAAGCGTTTGATAGCCTTCTGATAGGTTTTGCGCCCACTCGTGCAAGCCTACCCACGTACAAGCCTGCATTACTTGCGTTTGTGTGTACATTACTCGTCCACAAGTAATATTTTCAAAAAGTGAGCCTTCTATCAAATTAGAATTTTGCATTAAAATGCCTATTTGAGAAAGTGGAGGTAGTTTATTAGATTGATTGTCAAATAAAATTTCTCCTTCTGTTGGTTCTAAAATCCCTAAAATTAGCTTAATAAGCGTGCTTTTTCCACTACCATTTTTGCCAAAAAGTAGTGTAATGGTATTTTTTTGTAGATGAATAGTTTGTTGATGTAATATTTGTCTATTTTTTGTATTTTTCTGAATATTATTTTTACTATCATATTGATTATCATAGCAAAAAGAAACATTATTTATCTTTATATCTCCTTGAAAATCAGTTATTTGTGTTTTATTATTTTGCTTGGGTTTATTTTCTAGGAAGTCATAAACATTTTTAAGAGAAATATTACCTTCTATTACTTGTGGGATATTCGTAAAAATTCTATAAATATATGTTTTAAGTAGTGCTAGTGCCACATAAAAAGAAAAAAGTTCACCAAAAGAGATTTTATTATTGATAACATAAATACCCCCAACCAAGATAATAAAAACACCACCAATAGCCAAAAGATTATCTTGAATGACTGTAAAAGCAGTTTGCCACCACAAATTTTGCTTTGTAGTTTCTGCTAAATCATCTTGTATTTTTTGTTGCTTTTGAATGGTTTGTGGTATGGTAGCATTTATGTAAATATTTTGTTTATTTATAATAATATTTATCCAATTTTTACTATAAAATTGGAATATTTCATAAAATTTTTGGTATTTTTTTTGAATAAATTTCCCCATAAACTTGCTTGCAAGGGCAATAAAAGGCACTAATGCAATAGTCATCACAAAAAACAAGGCATTTATGTACAAAAGCCCCACGCAAATCACGCTACTGATAATCACAGAAGGCAAAAGTTGCGCTACAAGGGCATTACTCATTGTATTTATGCGTTCTGTATCCTGAATAGACAAATGTTGAAAATTTATTTGGTTAGGTGTCGTTTTTTTTAACTCTACTTCAGAAAGAGTAAAAAAATGTACTAAAACACTATTTCTGATATTCTGAATAGTTTTTTTGGTAACAGAAAGCACCCAAAAACGTATCAATAAAGCTAAAATCCCATTGGTAATATACAAAGTTATAATCATAAATCCAACTAAAAAAAGTTGGATTTTATTTTTTTGAGGAATAATTTTATCAAAAATTTCTTGTACAAGAATGGTAATATAAACCAGCAAAATAGCCTGAATAAATGCAATTAGGATACAAAAAAAGATGATTTTGAGTGAATTAAAATAGTTTTTTTGATAAAAAAGCCAATGTTTGGGCATCATAATATTAAAAAATTTGACTTTTTTTGATGTAAGATTTTTTGTTTTCAAACATTATTTCAACCCAATTATCTTGCTCTAAAAGCAACTGATAGCTATTACCTTTATTTCGTATAGCTATTACACGTCCACCTGCAGAAGGCATAGACATTACTAAAGTATTATCTTGTGCCAAAATTACTTGTTTTTGAGAAGGGTAAAAGTTAATCATTAGTACAAATAACAGTAAAAAAAACAGAAATATAATAGCAAAACGGCTAGGAAGATGCGTATTCTGCCTCCAATTTGACCAAATAATCCATCTAAACATCAAAATTACAGTGAAAATAGTAATAATTAGTAGATATTTGTAAGATTTATTATAAAAAACATTGAGAAAGCTATATTTTGATTTTTGATGTCCTTCTAGAGAATATTTTTGCGCTAGATTCTCCATTTTGTCTAAAAGTTCTAAACTTGGGCTATATTTCTGATAAATCTGCAAATAATGGAGTGCTTTTGCAAAATTATTTGTCTTTTCTGAAAGAAAAGCCATCTTTAAAAGCAAAGTTGGAGATTCTTTTTGTGTCTGTTTGACATAGTTTTCGTAAATAATAAGGGCGTTTTGGTACTTTTTTGTAACTAGTAAGCTATCCGCCAACAAGATATTGGTATTATTTTGAAAGTTTTTTTCTAGTTTAATATCTTGACTATAAACTATTTGAGTAAAAAAAGTGAAAAATATCAAAAAAAAAGTGAAAAATAATTGCATAAAAATTTGGAAGTTAGAAAAAAGAGTTGTACTTTTGCATCACTGAAAACGGAAATAGCATTTGTGAGTAATCAAAGCACAAAGATAGTATTTTAAGTCAGTAAAACAAAGTAGTAAAAAATGATTTCGTAGCTCAGCTGGTAGAGCATATCACTTTTAATGATAGGGTCTTGGGTTCGAATCCCAACGAGATCACAAACCATAATAGAAACATCTTTTAAAACCCTTTAAAGGCACTTTTAAGAGATGTTTCTTTTTTTACGCCCTAATTCTTTTAAATCT
>JAYVHJ010000233.1:0-2867 GCA_043771315.1 Raineyaceae bacterium | reverse complement strand
ACTTTAATGAATATTTGATGAGGTGTGAAGTGTGAGGTGTGATTTTTTATAACTGTCGCTTGCCTCTTGGCAAGTGACGAATATCAAAGCGGCTTCTAGCCGTTAGTCGTAGATAAAAAACTCTAGAAAAATACATAAAATAGTTCGTAGGCTGGAAACCTACCAGATATTCGTCACTTGCCAAGAGGCAAGCGACAGTACATTTTGTATTCATTCACAATTCACAATTTAAAATTCACAATTAAAATACATTTTGGCGTTATTTTTGTAAGCAACTAATCATAAAACATACTTTTTAAATTCTTCTAATTTTATATGAAAATTTTATGAAAAAAATATTTTTACTCTCGTTCTTTTTGGGTTGTTTTTTGTCTTCAAAAGCCCAAATAACTGGTTATTTCCAAGATGCTATTAGATTTTCTGCCCCTACAACATCTTTTGGTACGGCTCGTATACAAGGTTTGGGTGGTGCGCAAACCGCACTAGGCACAGATATTAGTTGCCTTGCTGGAAACCCCGCAGGACTTGCCCTTATGAATAGGGGGGAAGTTTCTATAACTGGTGGCTTGCAATTTAATATGACAAAATCTAATTATCTTGGAAATGATACCAAAGATAATAAAGTCGTTGCTACACTTCCCACTTTTGGATTTGTCTTTGGAAATTCAAGAGAAGAAGCAAGAGATAAAGTAAAATCTTCTAAGTTTGCTATTGGACTGACAAGAACAAATAATTTTCAGCAACAATTTTCTTATGAAGGGTTGAACCGCATTAGTTCCATTACAGATAATTTTGTAGAATCTGCCAATGGAACACCTGTGAGTGTTTATGATAATCAAGCTGCAGCTGATGACGGAATTTTGACTGTGCCTTCACTTGCATACAGTACCTATTTGATAAGTCCTTATGTATCAAATACAAGTAGGTATTATTCTACTTTTCGTGCTGATAATGTAGCTGATACACTTTTAGCACCTATTGTACAAAAAGAAACGGTTAATGTAAAAGGTGGAGAAACAAAAATATCTATTGCGTATGCAGATGACCTTGGCAAACATATTTCTTTTGGTTTGGGAGCACATTTGGGTGTTATGCGTTATATTTCTCAAAAATCTTATATAGAACGTCTTACCACACCTGCGTTGAATAATGGGGATTTGGAAAATTTTACCATAACAGATTATTACAAAATATCTGGGGCTGGTTTTGGATTTTCTGCTGGAGTTATTATCAAGGCAAATGACAAAATAAGAATAGGAGCATCTATTGCCACACCTACTTGGTATTTTTTGAAAGATTCTTCTGCCACCAAAATAAGTGCCAACACAAAAGGTTTTAACCCTACAACACGTCAAATAATTCCTACACAAGCTAAATTTAAGATAAATACACCTTTTAAAGCCTCTGTTGGTATTGTGTTTGTACTGGGTAAAGCTGCTTTACTTACTGCTGATGCTGATTATTTTTTCTATCAAAATACGCAACTTGCAGGCAGAAATGGGCTTGCATTGGGTAATGATAATGCTTTTGTACAAACTGTGGTACGTCCTTTCTGGAATTTTAAGGGTGGTATAGAGTTCCGTATTGAAAATGTGCGTTTGAGAGGTGGGGTAGCTTATCTTCAAAGTAATATCAAACCAAATGGAGATAATGTACAACGTGATAATTTGACATTTACAGGTGGTTTTGGTGCTAGGTTTTATAATTTTTACTTTGACCTTGTTGGTACTTATGGCGGAAATAATGGTGTTTATACGCCTTACACGCTCAATAATCAACAAGAATATTTTTCCGTAACCACACGTAATTATACGTTAGGGTTTGGACTGACTGGCGGAGTTTTCTTTTAGAGGATTTGGTTACCATACACTCTTTAAATTTTATGTAGTAGTTGCATTTAAAGAAGACTTCGCTTCAAGCGAAGTCTTCTTTTCTTCTTTTCTAAGCCTAGTTCTTGTATATTTTTAATGCTAATTTTCATTGATTTATTAGAAAAGTGCAATTTTAGTCAGAAAATAAAGTTTTCTATCAAAAAAACACTAAAAAAAGGAACAAATAAAGCAAATAAAACATTTTTAGAGTAGTATTTTAAATTGCCAAGTGGCTTTAAATTTAACTTAAAAAACACTACTATGAAAAATAATTGGATAAAAAAAGAGACCCTCAAAATGTGGTGGTTGCGTTTGCGCTTAAATTTGCTTCCTGCGTACTTCCGTACTGGAGGCAAAATCACTTATATATCACCAGAAATGAATGAAATCCACGTAAAATTTCCTGCAAAATGGCACACTAAAGGTTTTGGTGGTATTTTGCAAGGAAATACTATCTACGGAGCGGCAGAGCCTATTTATTCTATGATTTTGCACCAACTGCTGGGTAAAGATTATGTTATTTTTAATAGAAAATCAGAAATAACCTACAAAAAACCTGCAAAAACAGAAGTTTTTGCTAAGTTCTGCATCAATCCTAGTATTTTTATCAAAATAAAAAATATGGTGGATAGAAAGCAAGAATATGATTTTTCTTTTTCTGTGAAGATACAAGATGAATGGGAAGAAACTTATGCAGAAATTCAGCAAGATATTTATATTGCTAGACGAGATTTTTATGATATTAAGCAAGAAATGCGTCAGATGGAAAATAATGACCTTAATTTTAAGTTTCCTACACAAGATTTGGTGTAAATTAGTATAAATTCTGATTGAGAGAAGATTAACGAAAAATTAACAAAGCGTTATATTATTAAAAAAAATAATATAATTCTTTGTTTTTTAATTTTTTATGTTTAGATTTAAGCCTTAAATGTAAGATATTTGAGAGAGAAATTCAATGTAAACAAAATATTTTTAAAAATATTTTGTTTACAT
>JAYVHJ010000232.1:0-4816 GCA_043771315.1 Raineyaceae bacterium | reverse complement strand
GCGTACAAATGTTGCTGATGCTAGAAATATTGGTTTGGAGCTATTTGGAGAAATTTCTTTACTAAAACTTTTTAATAGAAATCATCAAAAAGATAATCAAAATCTTTCAGAAAAACCTTCAGAAAATAATAAAAAAACTGCGTTTCAATGGACTATTTTCACTAATTTGAGCCTGATTTCTGCGCAATATATCAACACGCAAGAAACAAGTATCAAAAATAAAAAAGTTGAAATGGTGCCACCAATCACACTAAAAACGGGTACAACTTTGAAATACAAAAAGTTTTCTAGTACGTTGCAATTTGCGTATATTGGGGAGCATTTTTCTGATGCAACCAATGCAAAACGCACTTCTACGGCAGTTGAGGGCATTATTCCTGCTTACAAAATTATGGATTTGTCTATGAATTATGAATGGAAAACGCTGAAATTAGAAGCATCTATAAATAACATTTTAAATGAAAAGTATTTTACACGTAGGGCAGAGTTTTATCCAGGTCCAGGCATTATTCCTGCTGATGGGCGAGGTTTTTATATGACTTTGCAAATGCAGATTTTTTAATACATTTTTAAAAAACTAATCAAAATGAATTTAAAATTAGCCTTCAAATTCTCTTTTATATTGTATTTTATTGTTTTGAATGCTTGTGCTCAAAGCAATAATAATGGAAATACAAGCAATGTTATTCAAGCTATTTCTAAAAATATCCTTTCAAATCCTTCCGCCAAAACTGTTATTACGAGGTTTTCTGTGCCAAAAGGCTACGAAAGACAAACGTACCAATCAAATAGTTTTCAATATTATCTCACAAATTTCCCTTTGCAGGATATTTCTGCAAAAGTATATTATTTCAATGGGAAAGAAAAACAAAATGATGTTTGTGCTTCAGTTTTTGACATTGATGTAGGCGAAAAAGACCTTCAACAATGCGCAGATGCCATTATGCGCTTGCGTGCAGAGTATTTGTATGTGCAAAAAGAATACAAAAAAATTCATTTTAATTTTGTCAATGGTTTCATTGCCGAGTACGACAAATGGGCGCAAGGTAACAGAGTGAAAATTGTCAAAAATACCACAAATTGGTACAAACTTACCAATCAAAAACAAGAAGATTATTCTTATAAAACCTTTTCTGCGTATTTGGAGCTAGTTTATTCGTATGCTGGCACGCTTTCACTTGCCAAAGAAATGAAAAAAATAGCACTTGAAAAACTAGAAATTGGAGATGTTTTTATCAAAGGTGGCAGCCCTGGACACGCTGTTATTGTGGTGGATATGGCTATCAATAGGACTACAGGAAATAAAATTTTTATGATTGCACAGAGTTATATGCCTGCTCAAAACATTCATTTGCTTATCAATGAAAACGACAAAAATAACTCTCCTTGGTATGATTTGAGTGATATGGACAAACTTTATTCCCCTGAATGGACTTTTGAAAAAACAGATTTGAAACGCTTTGAGTGAATAAACAGCTTTTTATTTACTTTTCCTAAATTCTTCTAATTCAAGTAATAATTCTTGTTTTTCAGCTACTGTGTAAAATATTGATTTTGAAAGATTTACCTCAAAATCTTTTAGAGATTTTTCAAAAGGAATTTTTAAGAGCTTTTGCGTTTTTGCAATTTGCAAATGTATTTCTGAAAAATTCGGATAGTTTTTTAGCAAAAGTTCAAATGTTTTTAGGGCTTGTTGGTATTCTCCTTTATCACGAAATTCTTGAGCTTTCCCATTCAAAATATTGATACTGACAGGTATTGGCGCACCATAATGCTGTTGAATAGTGGTATTTAACTTATCAAAATCTTCTACAACTTTTTTATCATATTTTTGATATGCGTCTGATTTTTCACCCCAAAATTCAAATATTTCATATAACGCTTGGCTGATGATAAGTCCTGGCGTGGTGTAATGATCTGCGTGTAAGAATGAATAAGCTTTTACATTAAAATCAGCACTAAATCCGTTGGTCGTTTGCAATTTTAATACTTCTTGCATTGCTTTCAAATCAGCAACAAAATCATTTCCTATGCCAAATCTGTAATAAAGTTTATTTGACAACTTTTTGTTGATAAATTTATTTTTAACAGAATCTACTAAATTTACATTTTTCTCATCAAAAAAAGGACTTAATGCAATAACTGCATTGATTTCGTTTGGTCTTTTTGTCATCAAATAAGTAGTGAAAAATCCATAACGAGAGTGTCCTATCAATGTATTAAAACCATTTGTTTTATAATTTGATTTTAGAAAAGGCATCAATTCATCAAAAATAAACTGTTCATTTTTCTCTCCAAAAGCGGTGCTATCATTTATTTTGGGTTGCGTTTCTCTGACTCTTTTGTTTTGGTTAGATTTAATACCAACCACCACACATGCAGGCATTGCACTGTTACTTGTCAGATAATCAATGGTTTGCAAAATATAGTTATAACTCATTTTGTTTTGGCTATCAAAAACAACAATAAGTGGAAACTTATTTGGGAGATTTTGCTGGTATTCTCTTGGCAAAATAATACTAATTTCCTTGTCGTATTTTAAGTATTTTGAAGAAAATACAGTATCTTTTGGAGTTTTGTATCTTTGGAATGTTTGCCCAAAAGCAGAAATATTGATAAAAAGCAATACTGAAAATAAGATTCTATTCATTTTTTTAGAGTTGAAATTTTTCTATTTAAGGATAAAGAAAGATTGTATGATACTATATTTCACCCCTCATTCAGCGCATCAAGCCACTTTTTGTAGAATTTTCCTTTTTGCAAAAGTTCTTCATTTCCAAGAATAATAATTTGTTCTTTTGCACGAGAAAGTGCCACATTAAACTTTTTATCAACGGTTTGTGTGGCGTTAAAAGACTGTAAATTAGTGAGTTGTGAGCCATAATTCACCGCCATAGACATAATAATTATATCTCTTTCACTGCCTTGATAACGCTCCACTGTATCAACCGTAATTATTTCTCTCATTTCTGGTGAAAGTAGGGCATTTATTTCCGCAATTTGCGCTCTGTATGGCGTAATCACGCCTATGCTTTGAGATGTAAGTTTTCCTTGTTTTTTGAGTGAATTTGTAATGACAGAAATAATCAAAGACACCAGTTGTGCCTCTTGTTTGTTATATTTTGCGGTTTTTTCTGTTGTTGTCGGCAAAAACAGGCATCTATTGCTTGCAAGCAACTTTTCCATATTATTTCTTGCATTTGCATCATAAAAGTCCAGTTTTTCTTTTTGTCTTTCAGAACCAATATAGAGTTTATTATCATAAAACTCCCGTCCAAAAAATGCCAATACGTCCTCGTGTGTACGAAATTGCCTAGAAAGCATAGCAAAAGCACCATTCCAATTATTTTTTTGCGCATTGATAAGCAAACGCTCAAACATTGAAATACTCAAATCATTGATACCAATTTCTTTCAGAGAATTGTTATTAACTTTTTGTAAATCAGTTGCTTGTGTTACGACGGCAGGCAGTTGTTTTTCATCTCCTACCAAAATAAAACGCTTAAATTTGGGCAAAATACCGCATAAATGTGGCTCTAAAAGCTGTGAAGCCTCATCAATAATAATAGTGTCGTGTTTTGGTACAAGGTGCTGGTTTTTGTAATAAGAACTCACAGTAGAAACAAAAACCCTACATTCAGTGAGTCTAGTGCGTACTTTTCGTAAATCTTCCTCATTTGTTAGGCTAAATTCTGCCAAAGGATTATCTTTGTTCACATAACCCAAACGAATAAAATTGATGTGTTTTTTTTCAAGATTTTCGTTGTTTTCTAATATAATATTTTTGATTTTTTCGCAAATTTCATCTGTTGCACGGTTGGTAAAAGCAAGCAAAACAATGGTTTCATCTGTTTTTTCATAGAGGTACTTAACCATATTTTTGAGCATTGCAGAGGTTTTTCCTGTGCCAGGAGGACCTTGCAAAATGAAATAATCTTGTGCAGAAAGTGCTTGTGCTAATATTTCGTTTTGTTCTTCACTTAAACTTTCAATTTTATCAAATTTTGCAGAAAAATCTTTATCAAATTGTGGCTCAATAAGCCCCAAAAGCAATTTTTTCTTCCTTTCATCAGCCTCCAAAAACATAGAAAGGGAAGTTATTTGCGCCTCGTAACCGCTTTCCATAAAATCTTGCTCTGTTGCCCAATAATGGTATTTTTCAAAGAAAAAACTATCTACAAATTTATTTCTAAGCGAAATAACAAGTGTTTCTGCTGATATTTCAGAGATTGTCCCACGCAAAATTTGTTGTGAAATAGGACTTTTCAAAGTTTCATTTTCTTGCTGATTTTCTTGATTTTCAGTCAAATTTTCTTCCAAATTCTCCCTAGAAATGGGATAAACGACCACAATATCCCCTTTGCGGAATGTAGTCGTTGCACCTGCGCTCCTATCACGTAAGAAAGTAATTTTTGAGGTTTTATTATCAAAATTTTTAATAATTAAGTTATTCAAAATCAAGAAGTTAGTTTCTTTTTCTTCACTACTATTTTTCCAAAGTCCAGCAAAACCTTCTCCCGTATTTTCGTTGCTTGTGCCACCAATTTTGGCAGTCATCAGTTCACGCATCACGAAAGCTAAAAATTCTACAAAATAATTTTTTTCTAACTCACTGATTTTGTTCCATTTAGCATTAAAATTATCCACTTCTTGTACTTTGAAAGGTGGCAAACCAGCATTTTGGGTGCTTTTTTGCAAAAGATCAAAAATTTTCCTATTTCCTTTGGCAAGTTCAAAATCAAGGCTTACAAGCCTATTGCGCATTAACATAACTTTTTGCTTTTCAAAATTGAGCTTTCCACAATCTCTAAGTGGG
>JAYVHJ010000231.1:0-5575 GCA_043771315.1 Raineyaceae bacterium | reverse complement strand
CAGAAGTAGAAAATCTTGGAGAAAGTAACGGGCTTGCTAGTAATGTAATTAACTTTATTTTGCAAGATAAAAATAAAAATTATTGGTTTGGAACAGAAGCGGGTGCATCAAAACTAAGTAATAGGCGTTTTAATATTTTTGCTGAAAATTACGTCCAAAAAAAGCCTGTAACCTCTATTTTGGAGGATAGAAAAAAAAATATTTGGTTTGCAACACTTGGGAAAGGACTTATTAAGTTTGATGGCAAAAATTATATTACTTATACCACAGATGATGGATTACCTACAAATACCCTAAAAACACTGTATGAAGACTCCAAAGGCAATATTTGGATAGGGACAAATGGAGAAGGAGCATCAAGGTTTACCAACGGAAAATTCACGAATTTTAATCAAGAAACTACAGGAGATGACTATGTTTTTTCTGTTGTAGAAGATAATGAAGGTAGAATTTGGCTTGGAACTGATGGCGGTTTATGGAGATATGATGGCAAAGAATTTGCTAATTTTGCTCGTGCAGAAGGTTTGGCAGATAACTATGTGCGCTGTTCACTCAAAGACAAAGATGGAAATCTTTGGTTTGGAACGTATGGAGGGCTTAGTAGGTATAATAAAGGTGGTTTTCAGAATTTTACAACAGAAAATGGCTTGCTCAATAACCTTGTTTTGGATATTATTCAAGACAAAAATGGTATGCTTTGGATGGCAACAGAAAACGGACTTTGTACAATGAAACCTGCGTCTTTGCCCACAGAACGCTCTTGTATTACGTGTTATACAAAGAAAAATAATTTAAGTTCTCAAAATTTGTGGTCTATTGTAGAAGATAATGAAGGTGATATTTGGGTAGGACACAGAAACGGCATTGATAAATTTAGCCCAAAAACCAAAAATACAAAGCATTTTAGTTATATTGATGGTTTTACTTTGGTACAAACTTTTCCAAATGCTATCACCAAAGATACAAAAGGTAATATTTGGTTTGGTGCATTGGAAGGCGTTGTAAAATATGACCCAAAAGAGGATATTCGTAATAATATCCCTCCTACAACGCATATAACAAGTATTAAACTTTTTAATAAAGTAGAAGATTGGAAACAATATACCAAGAATATTGATGTAGATTTTAATATTCCTATCAAAGCGCAAGGAGAAAAATATGATTTAGTATTGCCATACGACAAAAATAGCCTTACTTTTGAGTTTGTTGGGATTCATTTTACCATTCCAGAAAGAGTAAAATATCAATATTTTTTAGAAGGGTTTGATAAAGATTGGTCAGAAAGAGCAGCTAATACCGTTGCCACTTATACCAATTTGCAGCCTGGAAACTATGTTTTTAAGGTAAAATCTTATAATAGTGATGGCGTTCCAAACAAAGAATATACTTCATTTTCTTTTAAAATAAACCACCCTTATTGGGAGCAGGTTTGGTTTTATGCCGCTGAATTAGCATTTTTTGTTACGTTGGCAGTTATTTCTCTGTATTTGGGTTCTCGTAGGCGTGGCGCAAGAATTACTATTGTACTTTCTTTGGCTACTTTATTCTTGCTTTTTGAATTTGTCAATGTCTATATTGAAAATTACGTAGAAAGCATATTAGGGAATATTCCTATCTATAAAGTTGTCATAAATGTTCTTTTAGCTACTTTAATTGCACCTTTAGAGCATTTTATTAAGGCTATTGTGAGTGAGAAAAAATCAGAAGTAACCATAAGAGGCACAGAAGACCAAAAAGAGATTACACCAAAAAATAATAGAGATAATACGAAAACAACAAAAGAAGCAGAAAAAAACGAAGCTGATTACAACGAAATAATCCCACTAGAAGACCAAGAACTTAATTGATTTTTTGTTTTTTTGATATATGATGTATTTCTTAGTGCCTACTTGTGTTTGCTTTGTGTTCTTAGTGGTAAAAAAAATTGAAATAGTAAAAAAAATTCGTATTTTTGCACCAAAATACATTATCTATAAAAATAACAAAATCAACAAATAATAATGATTGTAAAAACAAAAAAAACGCAATTAGATACAACTATTTATAGAAAAATAGGGCTTAAAAACATCATAAAAGACCAAATATGGCTTCCTATTGCTATTTTTGTCGGGCTTCTTGCTCTCAATGGCATTATCAATATTTGGTATAGGAACTGGTGGATGTTCATTTTTGCATTTGTAGGTGCGGGTTTGTGGTATGCATTTTGGTGGATACAATTTACGGGTGTGCCAAAACTTCCTCAAAATCAGATAATGTTTGAAAAACTATATTACGAGTTTTCTTCTCCACAAATCCTTATCAAACGCAACGAAAAAGAAGGAATGCAAATAAAATGGGAAATGATAAAATCCGTAGAAAAAACAGCTGATGCTTTTATTTTGTATATGGGTAGGGCGCAATTTTTTCATTTCCCTTTTAAGATTTTCCCCACAGAACACGACCTAAAAATGTTTGAAACTATTATGAAACGCAAAAATTATACATTCTAAGTAATTGTGAATTTTTAATTATAAATTGTGAATGAATACAAAATTTTGATAATCAAATGATTATATATTTTTTTGGTTAAATCAAACATAAACTGATTACAAAACCCTACTTAAAATTATACGTTTCAAGGCTTAAAAAAGTGGGTTTTAATTTATCAAATAAAATAAATTTAACATTTTATTTGGTAGCTAAAAAAAATGTACTTACATTTGAGGGATTTAATTTTAGAATTAGACACAAACAGTTTCTTAAATTTCTATTTCGTACTTATACCAGTCGGTTGTCAGTTGGTTTTTATCATTTTGATTTTATCATTGTTATAGTTTAGTTGCTAGTGATTTTTTTCTTTTTTGTTTAATGTTAAAATTATCATAATTTTGTTTTTATCATTTTAATTCTTTTTTTATGAATATTTACGTTGCAAATTTGAATTTTAAGGCAAGCAGCGAAGACCTTGAAGAACTTTTTACTCAATTTGGTTCAGTTGATTCTGCAAAAGTAATCAACGACCGTGAAACTGGTCGCTCACGTGGATTTGGTTTTGTAGAAATGCCAAACGAAAACGAAGCACACGAGGCAATTGAAAAGCTAAACCAAACAGAACATATGACAAAAGTTCTTTCTGTTTCTGAGGCAAGACCTAAGCCTGAAAGAAGCAATAGCTTTGGTGACAGAAAACCTTTCAAAAAATACTAATACCTGCACTAACGTAAAGTTAGGATAAGTATGTTAAATATATTTTGATTTCTGGTAAATTAGACCAAAAACACAGAAAAAGCCTAGTCGTGAGATTGGGCTTTTTTATTTTGATTCCATTTTACCACTAAGAACATAGAGAAAACACAAGTAAGCACTAAGAAATATAAAAACAATTATATGAAAAGAAATATTTTATTTATTATTTTGCTTTTGCTTTCTATTAATATTTTTGCACAATCAAAAGCATTAACAAATATTTTATTAGATACTGCTAAATTTGAAAAACATCTTTTTAGTATTTCTAACGACATAAAAATGCCTTTTAGATTACTCAAACCGCTAAATTATGACAGCACCAAAACATATCCTTTGGTACTTTTCTATCACGGAGCAGGTGAGCGTGGCACAGACAACGAAATTTCTATTAAAAATATCTCTCCTTTTGCGCTAAATCAGCAAAACAGAAAAAAATATCCTTGTTTTGTGCTTGTACCACAATGCGACAAAGGACAAAAATGGGTAAATGTTACTTGGAACGCTGATGCTCACACTTTTACAGATACTCTCACGCCTTATATGCGTGCCAGCGTAGATTTGTTAGATGAAATCATTAAAAAATATCCTATCAACCAAAAGAAAATATATGTTACTGGACTTTCTATGGGTGGATATGCTGTTTGGGACGTAATAACACGCTTTCCAGAAAAATTTGCTGCTGCTGTGCCTATCTGTGGTGGTGCTGATGAAATACAAGCAGAAAAAATAAAAAATATTCCTATTTGGGCGTTTCACGGTGCAAAAGATACAACTGTAAAACCTTCACGCTCAAGAAATATTGTTGCAAAACTCAAAAAATTAGGTGCAAAACCACTTTACACAGAATATCCAGAAGTTGGGCATAATAGTTGGAAACTTGCTTATACCACACCACAATTAGCAAAATGGTTGTTTAAACAAGGTAAAAAATGAAGATATTTTTTTTAAGATTTCTCTTCTTTTTTTCCTCCAAAAAGTCCAAAAATTCTGCCAAACATTCGTTTTTCAAAGTTCCAAAAAAACGTGAATTGCCCCAATAAAAATCCATAAAACAATAATAAAACCTGATAAGCAGGGAAAACAGTAGCCAACCACACGCCTATACGTGTAAGCAAAGGTGTTTCAGGTGTGATGCCCAAAAACGCATAAATAGGTACTTTTACATACATAGCAGAGAAGCCCGTTAGTGCAAAAACAAGAAAAATAACCAGCACTTGCCAATTATTTTTCACGCCCCAACGTACTTTTAATTTTTCTAAAAAACTCATAAATAAGATTTAGATGTGGAATATCAAAAAAAGTCCCCCTACTTTCTAAGGAGGGGTTAGGGGTGGTTAAACTTACAAATAAGATTTTGTTTTGATTTTGTCCATCATTTCCTTTATATGTACTTCTGCACCAAGAAAATCCTGCAAAACCGCAGCAATTTTATGGTCTTTATTGAGCAAATAAGTAACACGTTTTGGAATACGCAAAATAGGCACAAGTGCATCATAATCAGCACAAACCTTGCCTGTTTCGTCAGAAAGTAGTTCAAAAGGAAGTTTATTTTCCTCTTTGAATCTAAGATGTGTCGGAATATCATCACGGCTAATGCCAAAAACATCAACACCTACATCTCTAAAAACTGCAAATTGGTCACGAAACTCACAAGCTTCTTTGGTGCAAACTGACGTAAAATCTTTGGGATAAAAATACAAAATACAAGGTTTGCCAAGCAAATCTTTACTAAGTGTAATTTCTTCACCATTTGTAGAGGCAAGTGTAAAATCAGGTGCTAATTGGTTGATAGATAAAGCCATTTTTGAGGTATGAAGTTTGAAGTTTGAGATATGAAGTAAATACAGTTTGTAATTAAAAACACATCATATAATGTATTTTAATTCACAATTCATAATTTAACATTCACAATTAAATTACTTTTTGAGTTGTCCCATTAGAGCTTCTACTTCGTTAAGTAGTTTTTCTGCTTTTTCTTTTGATTCATTGACAACTTGCTCTCCTTTCGTTTTAGCAATACTAATATGTGTATCAGCACCATTTTTGATACTAGTTAAATAATTAGTTAGCTTTTCTCTTACTTTTGAAAGTTGAAAAGTAAGCCTGCGACGCATCTCTTTGCCCTCACGAGGTGCATACAATAAGCCTAGAGCAACTCCTGCTGCGGCTCCAATCAAAAGACCTAAAATAAAATGGTCTTTTTTAGGTGATTTATTTTCTTCCATTATTAGGTGATATTGTTGGTTAATATTGATTTTGCGTGTTGTTTTTTTCGTAATTTTTCAGTAAAATTGTACTATTGCAAATGTAGGTGTTTTTTTCAAAAAACATATACTTTTTTTCAAATTTT
>JAYVHJ010000230.1:0-1825 GCA_043771315.1 Raineyaceae bacterium | reverse complement strand
TGTACCTGTGGTACGGTTTTTGAATGTAGATTATAATCAAAGTATTGGTTTTATACGCAGGCTTTGCATACGTGTAGATGCCAATGATGACTTTTTGGAGGCAAATATTGTAGAATTGGTAGGAAATCTTAACTTTGTGAAAAATAACTATAATAATATTTTTGCTAACTATAAAAGCACTAATATTGCTGGTTTTGAGGGTGTTGTTTTTGTTTATGGTTTGGATTATGCCACCCAAACTCAAAAAGCTTATAGTCTTGGAAACTTCACAAGAAATGTAACATCTGAATATGTGGAAATAGACGGTTTTGGTACGGCACTTGTAACGGATTCTCCTACATCAGTTACTGAATGTTGGTTCACTCTTTTTGGAGACGGTGGAACAATATCACATATAAATATCTGTGATGGTACTGTTATTGGCAACCCTTTTGGAGGCGGTGGTGGAAGTAGCGGAGGAGGAAGTTCTGGAGGAGGGAGTAGTGGCGGAAGCAGTGGCGGCAATACTGGTAGCAGTGGTGTCTATATTCCGTATATACAGCCAACAGTACCAAGACCTCCAAAAAGGTGTGAACTGCCGCTTGTAGTGACAACAGTACCTGTTGTTGTGCCAACTACTACTGTGTCACCACCACCAAGAGACCCAGGTATTTCTTGGGCTTATACGCTTTATGGAGATACACAAGCAACCCCAGAAGAAGAAGCACTACTAAAAAGTTTGGATTCTTTGAGTGCAGGATTGGGTGCTGTAGATAAAGCAGGACAAATGAGTACAGAAGATAGATTATTACTTGCTAGAACACTTAATAAACTACGCAAAAGATCTCCTATTTATGAGAAAATGTACCAGCAACTAAGAACAGAAGCAATAAAAAATCCTACTGATGCTAATTGGAGAGCATTAGTATTTAAAAAGGATAATATAATGGCAGACCAGGCCAGATTTAGTTACACTACCAATAGCAATGCACCAGGTACTATCAAATTCAAAGATAATGATGCTTTAAAAGATGAGGCAACTGTCGCAGAAGAGTTTTTACATGCGTATCAAATCTTTGTAGCCTATAAAAATGGCTATGACCTCTCAAATGCTAATAACGTCAATATGGAATTTGAAGTTAAGTTTATTATACAATTAATAAACGCACGAAATAGAAAAGCACCAATACCAAAAAGTTTTTTTGATTCTGACAACATAAATCCAAACAACCCTAATTTTTATCGTAGAGGAGATTATGTAATAAAAGGATGGATAAAAGAGGTTTTAGTACCTTTCCCTACTTCATTTGACACAAGTCAAATGATAAAATACCTATTTTTTATGAATAAATTTAAAGCAATGAGAGAGCATAATTATGATTTTCCTGTTGCTCCTATTAATGAACAACCTAAAGCATTATTTTTACTTACAAATCCATAAAATGAAAAAACACATATTCTTAACAATATTGTTGCTATCTGTTAGTTTCAATATCAAGGCGCAAATTCCAGTAGGTAATTTTACTGTAAATGGTAAAACATTTGTTGGTTTTATCAATCCTAATCTGGATTTTGATGGCACAGTTATTGCCCCTAATGATTTGATTATTCAATTATTAGGTGGTCCTATTAATACAAGAGCTGGTAGAATACCTACTCCAACCACTAGGGAATGTAATGTCTCAATTTTGTATTATTCTTTGCAGAATGAAAAACAAGATTTTATTAAATTCTATGATATTATGCGTTCTGTATTTCCTCCTGCAAGACTTACAGCAATTATGGCTAATGATAGTGAAGGTATTTCAGGTGTAATTTTTAATATTTATCCTGATGGGGTGATAGA